>NZ_DAOLQM010000024.1:0-15776 GCF_035418125.1 Atribacter sp.
AAAAGACCAGTCACCAAGGCACTCCCATCCTTTATGGTCACTGGTTTCTTAAAAATTTTACAATCAAGCCACTCAAAAAAAAGACAGCTTAAAATACAAATTATAAGAGGTGGAAGAGTTAACTTAGGACCAAAAAAACCGATACCCCAAACTGTTGCGGGTATCAAAGCCACAACGACCATGAACATAATTTTCGGAACAGAAACTGGACTTTTCAAATGTGGTGCCGGGGTTTGGAAAAAGCGCAGTTCTTCCATTTTATTTCCCTCCTTTCTTTGCCCGAAGAAGAATCTCAGCCTTTGCAATTTTAATGTAATGGGTTATCGGTATCCCGGCGGGACATACGTAAGAACAACTCCCACACTCAATGCAATCAAGAGCTCTTTGTTTTTTTGCTTCCTCAAAATCACCATACTCAGCATATCGAAATAAATCGGTTGGTAAGAGATACATTGGACAGTGGTCAACGCACCGTCCACAGCGTATACAGGAATACTCTTCTTTTACAATATTTTCCCTAAAAAAAACAAAGCCCGAGGTTCCCTTTACTACCGGCACTTCCAAGGTAACCTGAGCAATTCCGGTCATCGGTCCTCCCATAATAGTCTTTTCAGGAGGTACTTGAAAACCTCCACAAAAATCGACCAAATCCAATAAACGCACTCCAATTGGAACATCAAGATTTTCCGGATTATTTAAACTATTTCCAGTTAAAGTAATGATTCTTTCAATTAAAGGAATCCCCTCTTGAGCTTTTCGCCCAATTGCCCAAGCAGTTTGTACGTTGCTCACTACCACCTGAACATCAAGAGGCAAACCTCCCGGTGGTACTTCTTTTCCTAATATGGTTAAGATTAAATGTTTTTCTGAACCCTGAGGATACAAAACCGGAAGGGGGGAAACCTGCGTGGGAAGCGGGACCTTATGAATACTCCCGGTTATTTTTTCTATACAGTCTGGTTTATTTTTTTCTATACCAAATATAATTTTTTGAGCTCCACAAGCCCGAGCTAAAAGGTAAGCACCGGTCAAAATGAAATCAGTCCGTTCCATCATGACCCGGTGATCACAGGTAATAAAAGGTTCGCACTCTGCTCCGTTGATAATCAGGGTATCAATTTTCTTCCCAGAAGGAGGGCTAACCTTTACGTGTGTTGGAAAAGCCGCGCCTCCTAAACCAACAAAACCTCCTTCTCGAATCCAATTTTGAATACTTTTAGGATCCATTCTTTCTATTTCTTCTTGAAACAAAATCCCATTTATTTCATCTTCTTGCGAACCACTATTTTCTATAACTATTGCTCCAAACTTACCTCGGGTTGGGTGTGGACATTCTTCAATTCCTAAAACCTTCCCGGCAATAGGGGAATGAAGAGGCGCGGTAACAAAGGCATCGGCATCGGCAATTTTCTGACCTCTTTTGACCAGATCGCCTTTTTTCACTAATGGTTGCAGTGGAGTTCCAGTGTGTTGAAGAAGGGGAAGATACACTTTATCTGGAGAGGGAAATTTTTTAATTGGCTTTTGAGCCGTCAAATCCTTAAATGTCGGAGGATGAATGCCCCCGTGAAACAATTTTCCTATCATCTTTTCTTCCTCCATCTAAACCATAGAAAAATTTATCGATCAAATATCTTCGATTTCATCTTCAATAAACCGTGTATGAAAAATACCCCTTAAGAAATCATCATTTTGTAAAATTTTCAAATGAAAAGGAATCGTAGTCGGCACCCCTTCAACAATAAAGGAATGAAGTGCTTCTCGGGAACGACGGATTGCATGAATTCGATCAGTATCCCAAACAATTAACTTAGCAATTAAAGAATCATAAAAAGATGGAATCTCATATCCTGAATAACAATGCGAGTCAATACGAATCCCAGGTCCGTGAGGTGTTTCATAAGTTTTTATCACACCTGGTGTTGGCATAAAATTGCGAAAAGGATCCTCGGCATTTATTCTCATCTCAATAGCATGACCCCGTTGATTCAATTGATTGGTGTTTAATTGGAGTGGTTCGCCTGAGGCTAACCGAATTTGCTCCCGAAGGATATCCACACCTGATACCATCTCGGTAATTGGATGCTCAACCTGGATACGAGCATTTAACTCCATAAAATAAAACTTCTGGTCATCGGTGGTTAAAAATTCCATCGTACCACAAGTAGAATATCCTAGGGCAACTGCCGCCTTAATTGCTGCATTACATATTTTTTCCCTTAAACTATCATTTAAAAAAGGAGATGGAGCTTCTTCTAATATTTTTTGCCTACGCCGTTGTAAGGAACACTCTCTTTCCCCCAAATGAATAGTTTTTCCAAATCGATCAGCTAAAATTTGGACTTCGATATGTCGAGCATTATCCAGTATTTTTTCAATATAAATTTCTTCATTCCCAAAGGCCATTTTCGCTTCCCGACGGGCACTATTGAATGCTTCTTCTAAATTCTTTTCATTCTCAACCACTCGGATACCTCTCCCACCTCCTCCCAAACAGGCTTTCAACATAAATGGAAAACCTATTTCACTGGCGATTTTTTTGGCTTCTGGTAAAGTATTCACCACCTCCAGGGAACCAGGGACTACCGGCACGCCCGAATCATGAATTATTTTTTTAGCTAAGAGTTTATTCTTCATTTTTTGTAAAACATCTACACTAGGTCCGATAAAAGCGATCCCATTTTCCTGTAATTTTTGAACAAAAAGAACATTTTCGGATAGGAAGCCATAGCCTGGATGAACTGCATCGGCTTTGGTGAGGTGGCAAGCCTTCAAAATTTTATCAATATTAAGATAGGATTCAGCTGGGGAGTTTCCACCTAGCGCGACTTTTTGATCAACATCTCGGAGATGGATAAGATTTCGATCAATATCAGAAAAGACCCCAACTGTTTTAATATCCATTTCACGACAAGCTCGGACAATCCTCAGCGCAATTTCCCCGCGGTTCGCAATCAATACTTTCTGAAACAAAAAAATCACCTCGTATCCAACTGTATCATATAGTTTATTTAGAGATGATAATTACCTTATAAAAATCGATTTAAAGCTGTACTCCCTCTTCGGGATAAAGTATGCATTCCTTTTCATCTTTTTTTACCGGATATATGGCTAAGCCCAATAATCCCACTTTTCCATAATACATCATAATCACAAGAAGAAACTTGCTCAAACTAAATAATGTTGGTGTTATTCCGGTTGACAATCCAACCGTCCCAAAAGCCGAAAAAACTTCAAAAATAATTCGAGTAGGATTATCATGCTGATAACTCATTATAATAATGGATACTATCGCAACTAATAAAAAAGGAAGTATTGTTTGGGCAATTGCCCGGTAAATGGTTTCGTTTGGGATCCGGCGATGGAAGTATTCAACTCGGTTTTTTTCTTGAGCCACACCTTTTACCACACCTAATAGCAAAGCAAAAGTAGTGGTCTTAATCCCACCCCCGGTTCCCCCTGGAGATGCTCCAATAAACATAAGAAAGATAATAATAAATAAAGAAATAGAACGCATCGAATCGATTGGAACCGTATTAAATCCCGCCGTTCGTGGAGTTACCGCCTGAAAAAAACTTGTTAGCACTTTATAACCGGGACTCAGCATTCCAATAGTATTCGGATTATCCCACTCAAAAAGCAGAATGAGTAAAGTTCCAGCCAACAACAAAAGAATAGTGACTCGGATCACTACCTTACTATGAAGTGTTATGACTCGACGTTTGGTAATGATTTCTTTGAGAACCATAAAACCCAATCCGCCCAAGATGATCAAAAAACATAAAGTTATATTAACCAAAGGGTTTTGAACAAAATCTTCAAAATTATTTGAAAATATTGAAAATCCAGCATTACAAAAAGCCGAAACACTATGAAATATTGACGCAAATATTGCCTTGGGTAAAGGATATCGACCGATAAAACTGATTAATAAGAAAAAGGCTCCCAAGGCTTCAAAGGTAAAGGTATATTTTAATACATTGAGCGTAAACCGTACGACTCCACCAGGAGTTTCCAGGCTAAAAGTTTCCTTTAAAGCAAGACGGTCACGATATTCAATCCGTCGACCGAGACCAATGGCAATTAGAGTCGTGAGGGTCATGTATCCCAAACCACCACATTGAATAAGAACCAAAATAACAATTTGACCCCAAAAGGAAAAAAATGTTGCGGTATCGACCACGGTCAAACCAGTCACACAGATGGCAGATGTTGAGGTAAAAACAGCATCAATAAAAGTCAGGTCTTTCCCCGGGGCAGTCATAGCAGGCAGCATAAGGATCAATGAACCAAGAAGAATAACGGTTATATATCCCAATAAAATAATTTGAGCAGGTTTAAACATTATATGCCGCTCATGATTGATCGAACCAAAGACTGATGTACTTTTTCTAGTATCCCGAATAACCAACATAATTCAAGTATGATTTATCTTTTTTTAAATATTCTTTATCTTCTAAGAAACCGAGTTTGAACCAAAGATGTATTTATTTCAATACAATCTTGACTATTTTATCACATAACTTGCGCAGGATTAAATCGTAGTGTAGTATTATAAACATGGAAAATAGTGAGTTTGATGGAAAAATTATTCACATTTATGATTCCAAAATAATCCGTTTATTAAAAAAGCTCGGTTATTTAGTGATTATCATTTTCCTCGGAATATACCTGCTTACTGGGATTTATGTAGTTGGCCCTGATGAAGTTGGGATGGTTAAACTTTTTGGTGAATTCGTCCGGCAGGTTCCTCCAGGTATTCATTATCATATTCCCTATCCTTTTGAAACTATCATTAAACCGAAAATTACTGAGGTCCGCCGTGTGGAAATTGGATTTAGAACCCTCAGTACCGATCCTATTCCCCGATATCAACTCATTCCTGAAGAATCATTGATGCTAACCGGAGATGAAAATATTGTCGACTGCCAATATACAGTACAATACCGAATTAGCGATCCTTACCTATTTCTCTTCCGAGTGAAAGATGTCGATGCTGCCGTAAAAAAAGCGGCCGAATCAGCTCTTCGGGAAATTGTCGGGAAAAAACAAATTGATGAGGTCCTCACTTCAGGAAAAAGTGAAATCCAAGAAGAAACCAGAGTTCTTATTCAGTCCATTTTAGATCGATATGAAGCCGGAGTTCAGATTATTGCCGCTCAACTTCAGGACGTTCAACCTCCAGAAGCAGTGGTTTCAGCTTTTAAAGATGTTGCCAGCGCTCGGGAAGACAAAGTTCGTTTTGTTAATGAGGCCGAAGGATACCGTAGTGAAGTTATTCCCAACGCTCGTGGACAAGCTGAGCAAATTATCAAAGAAGCTGAAGCTTGGCAAGAAAAAGTTGTGAAAGAAGCCGAAGGAGACACGGCCCGTTTCCTCCAAGTTCTCCAAGAATATAGCCTGAATAAAGAAGTCACTCGAACCCGCCTTTATCTCGAAACCATCCAGAAGGCGCTTCCTCTGGTTCAAAAATATCTGATCGATAGTTCCACGGCTTCCCAAGATATTCTAAAGTTACTTCCCTTAACTGGAAAGGATGGTTCAGCCGTTGTCTATTAATAAGTCGTTCTGGAAAAAAATGGTTTTGATTATCATCATTCTGATTCTTATTTCAATTACCAAACCCTGGTTTACTCTTGACGAAACCGAACAAGGAGTCATTCTCCAGTTTGGTAAGCCGATTGCAGTGGTGCAAAAAAGCGGATTTCATCTGAAACTACCCTATCCTTTACAGGTTATTTACGTTTTTGATAAACGTATTCTTGATTATGATTCACCTCCGGAAGAAGTCATTACTGAAGACAAAAAAACTCTGGTGATAGATAATTATGTTCGATGGCGCATTATCGATCCTCTCCGCTTTCTACAAACTGTGGTGAGTGAAACCGGTGCAATGGTTCGAATAGATGATATTATCTATTCGGAGTTAAGAGCTGAAATTGGCCGCATTCCTCTCTTCGATTTAATTTCAATAAAACGTCGTCAGGTTATGGATACGGTTACTGTCAATTCTAACCGAAAAGCGAATGCTTTTGGGATAGAAATTATCGATGTAGGAATTAAAAGAGCCGACCTTCCCAAACAAAATGAAGAAGCAGTTTTCCAAAGAATGAAAACTGAAAGAGAAAGACAGGCGAAACAATACCGTTCCGAAGGCCAGGAAGAGGCTATCAAATTACGGGCGGAAACCGATAAGGAGAAAACTCTGATAATTGCCGAAGCGGAAAAGCAATCGAAAATTATTCGTGGCCAAGGGGAAGCTAAAGCTTTACGAATTTATGCCGAAGCCTTCAAACAGGATCCAGAATTCTATACCTTTCAAAAAACCTTAGAAACCTATGAAAAAACTTTCAACAATAAAGACGTTTTGATCCTGACACCGGATACTGAATTTCTCCACTACTTATTTAAAATCAATCAAGAAATTGAAAAATGAACTTTAAAAAAACCGGTGGGAGTAATTCCCACCGGTTAACCAAAAGGATTTACTGCTCGGTCAGTTGGTCAATGATTTTCTGAACTAAAGGTAAGTAAGTAAAAGCTGGGCCTCCACCCATGGCCACTCCAACTTGAGCTGCTTCTAAGATTTCTTCAGTACTGGCACCAGCCTTTATCGCTGCTCGAGTGTGTAACCAGATACAATTTTCACAGTGAATAGCCAATCCAATTCCTAAGGCAATTAGCTCTTTGGTTTTAATATTGAGACTTCCATCAGCCATAGCTTGATGGTAAAAACCATTAAAACCTTCCAAGGTTTTTGGTGAAACATCTTTTAATCTTTTCAAACCATTTCGATATTCTTGAAAAAAATCATTTCCTGATGAACTCATGCAACCTACTCCTTCTTTTTGTCAACATAATCAAGCCAATCGATATAAGCTGCTTCTTCTCCTCGAATCACTCTAAAAAATATCTCTTGTAATTGCCGGGTCACTGGTCCTGGCTTTCCATCACCAATTGGTCTTCCGTCAACCTCAACAATGGGAGTAATTTCTGCTGCCGTCCCAGTAAAAAATGCTTCATCAGCCAGATAAAGGTCATCTCGAGTACAGTGAGTTTCTCTGACATCATATTCTAAATCGAGTGCCAAACGAATAACTGTATCTCGGGTTATCCCTAGTAATATTGAATAAGGATGGGGCGTATATAACACTCCTTTTTTAACCATGAAAATATTCTCACCGCTTCCTTCTGAAACAAATCCGTGCATATCCAAAAGGATAGCTTCGTCATAACCCAATTCTTTAGCTTCGGTTTTTGCTAATGCTGAATTGAGATAGTTGGCGCTGGTTTTTGCTCGGGGAGAACTGGCATTCATTGAATTACGAGTATAGGATGAAATTTTAGCTCGAATTCCATGTTTTAAACCTTTTTCTCCCATATAGGCACCCCATCGCCAAACCGCTATTGCTGAAATGACTTCACAACTGGTTGGATCAACCCCCATCTCACCATAACCACGGAAGACCAAAGGCCTTATATAGCATTCTTCTACTTGATTCCTTCGGATAGTTTCAAGCGTTGCTTGGTACAATTCTTTTTGACTATAAGGGATACACATTTTAATAATTCTTGCCGAATCAAATAACCTTTGAATATGATCTCCTAGCCGAAACACTGCTGATCCCTGAATGGTTTTATAGCAACGGATTCCTTCAAACACCGACGTTCCGTAATGAAGGGCATGGGTTAATACATGGGTTGTCGCGTCCTTCCAATCAACAATTTTTCCATTCAACCAAATCGAAGATAATTCCTGCATTCAAACCACCCCGTAATTCTATTAATTATATTTTATTCAGAGTATAACACTCTTTTCAGTAAAATGAGCTATTCTCATCCGCATCCTATAAAAAAATAACCCAATTTCGTGAAAAACATTGCAAACTCGTCAAAAACGAATACAATAAAAGAAGATGCGGGGGTGATAGCGACGTATTGGGATGAATATTATGAATTAATGCCACGTCATAATCTTGAAAAAATTCAATTAAATCGTTTGAAAAAAGTTTTAATTCGTGCTTATCATAATCTTCCCTATTATCGACAAAAAATTGATCAAGCCGGTATTGATATTAATGATGTTCAATCACTTTATGACCTTCAACGCCTTCCTTTCACGACTAAACAGGATTTAAGGAATGTTTACCCGTTTGGAGCTATTGCTGAACCTTTAAAAAATATTGTTCGGATCCATTCTTCATCAGGTACCACCGGAACAGCAACGGTGGTTGGGTACACCCGTAATGATATTGAAATCTGGTCTCAACTATTAGCTCGTACCCTTTGTGGATGTGGCATAACCGAACAGGACACTATTCAAGTGGCTTTCGGATATGGTTTATTTACCGGAGGGTTAGGAGTCCATTACGGAGCAGAAAAATTAGGTGCCACTGTCGTACCCATGTCCAGTGGGAACACTCTTCGTCAAATTCAAATATTAAAAGATTTCCAGATTTCGGCTTTGTGTTGTACTCCTTCTTATGCTCTTTATCTTTCAGAAACAGCCAAAGAAAACCAAATTGATTGGTCGCAAACTGCCTTTCGCTTGGGAATATTTGGCGCCGAACCTTGGTCTGAAGAGATGAGAATAGAAATTGAAAAAAAACTTCCCATTCGAGCCTTTGACATTTATGGATTAAGCGAGGTTATTGGCCCGGGAGTTGCATTCGAATGTGAATTTCATCAAGGTCTTCATATTTCTGAAGATTGTTTTATACCTGAAATAGTTGATATTCAAACTGGGAAGCCCTTACCCCCCGGCGAAACTGGTGAACTGGTTTTCACCACTTTAACCAAAGAAGGAACACCGGTAATCCGATATCGAACTGGTGATATTTCTTCTCTTAAGTATGGTGAATGTCAATGCGGCCGAACCATGGCAAGAATGGAACGGGTCACATCACGAACCGATGACATGCTCATTATCCGTGGAGTAAATGTTTACCCCTCACAAATCGAAAGCGTCATCCTGAGTTTTGATGGAATTGAACCCTATTATCAAATTCTGATTAGTAGGGAAAATTTCTTAGACAAAGTCGAAGTTGAGGTTGAGGTATCTTCAGAAATATTTTCTGATGAAATTAAAGTTCTTGAAAACCTCAGAAATAAAATTGAAGAGAAAATTAAAGCCGAGCTGAATCTTTCCTGTTCGATAAAACTTATTAAGCCCAAAAGCATTACTCGTTCTGAGGGTAAAGCAAAGCGGGTCATCGACCTGCGGAAAAAAGAGGGATTCTCATGAAACAAATATCGGTTTTTTTAGAAAATAAGCCAGGAAGTCTTCACGCGGTTTTAGCCAAGCTGAAAGAATGGAATGTTAATCTCCGCGCCCTATCGCTGGCTGATACTGCTGACTTTGGAGTACTCCGGTTTATCGTTGAAAAACCAGAGCAACTGGTTGAGCAGCTTCGCAAAGAAAATTTTACTGCCACTCTCACCGAAATATTGGTAGTTGGTGTAGATGATCGACCGGGAGGACTTTCTCAAATCGTTGAAGTACTCACCCTAAATCATATCTCCATCGAATATCTCTATGCTTTTGTTTCTCCCAAGGGCCAAAAAGCCTACGTGGTTATGAGAGTTGAAGATGTCCCACGTGCCTCTCATATTTTGCGAGAAGCAAAGGCATCCTTACTTGATGAAATTACCATATAAAAAAGCTTTTTAAAAAGTTTCTTACCAGAAACCAGGGGATAGTATTAAAACTATCAACCAGTGACCGATTCATTACTCTGTCACTGGTTGATTAATAACATCATAATGTTTTCAGCAATAGTCATTCCACCATTGGATTTTCCTTCCCAAACTTTTTGGCTAAAATTTTCGGCTGCTTTTTGATAGTCTTGAAGATTCAAAAGAGTATTTTTAAGAACCTGGGCTAACTGAGATGGTGTATCTCCTCCTGGAATTAGTGCTTCCCGAAGGAGAAGTTTTTGTCGGTTTTCAATAAAATCCCGATTGACTTGAATGGCATTTTCTTGCCAAGGTTCAATAGAGGGAATTCCCAAAAAAGCTGCCTGTTCAATAGCTGTACCAGCAAAACCAACGACTAAAGCTGATTGAGAAAGATGCTGAAAATAATCACCTTGACTCCAAGATATAAAAAAATGATGATTTTTCAAAAGTGATGCCAATAAAAATTGTATTTCTTGAGTATCAACACCCGGTGAAAAAACTATATGGATCTCATAGTCTTTTAGGTATTGATGATTCACCTCTTTAAAAGCTACGAAAAAAAACTGTAGATTATTCTTCCAATCCTTTCGACTTCCCGGCAAAAAAACGATTTTTCTTCTATTCTCTTCCTTTTTTTTAATATCTGGTCCCAAAAATCCTAAATATTTTGCAGTAATGCCCAGCTGAAGAAACCATTGCTCCGTTAGCCGGTCTCGAGTATAAACCTGTCGGCAACCATATCGGAAGAGATGCCGAGTCAATCGACCCAGTCGCTCCAAAGGTTGATTACTTCTTTTTAACAACCAGGTATGGGCACAAGCCACCATATATAATTCTTTTTGTAAAAATAACTGGTTCAATAAAGGTGGAATAAAATCACCGATACCAATGACCGCGTCAATTTTGTTTTTAATTTTTTTCAACTCGCGCAAAATAAATCCGCTATTGGGTATAACTCCGCGAAAGCAATCTTCAATGAATCTTTTCGATTTTTGCCAAGCAGAACCCAAGTATACTCCTCCATTTGGCAATGAAAAAGGGGGAGTAATAATTGACACTTGATCGGGATATTGCGACTGGCATTGATAAAATTGTGCCCCTTTCCCGATAAGAGGAATAACCAAAAAAGTGCTTGGAATTTTATATACTTTGGTAAATTGAACCAGTTTTTCTAATAAAATTGAGGCAAATGAATCTTCCCCGTATCCGTTGCTGAGAAGCAATAATGTTTTTGGTGACATTGACCATTTAACCTTAATTAATATATTTTTATAAATTCTTAAAAAAGATCATCTAAACTTAAAAAGCAGCTGTTTATAAATTGACCACTACTTTAATTGATTCAGCCTTATGTTCATGGGCAAAGAGCAATGCTTCCTGAGCTTTTTCCAATGGAAAACGATGGGTAATTAATGATTTTAAATTCACTCGTCCCGAATTAAGCAAATCAACACCTCCGGGATAGGCATTTGCATACCGGAAAATTCCGAGAACATCCAGTTCTTTATCAATGGTTTTAATGATATTAAAATTAAATTCTGCTTGGGAAGGAAGACCTATTAAAACGACTTTCCCTCCTCTTTTAGCAACTTCAACGGTCATTTGAGTTGTAGCAACACTTCCTGCGGTTTCAAACACCACATGGACTCCTTTATTGCCGGTGAGGTCTTTTACTGTTTTCACAACATCTTCTTTTTGGGGATTAATAGTATAGAATGCTCCCAATTCTTTTGCTTTTTGTAGTCTCATATCAACAACATCAACAGCTATTACTTTTGTTAGCCCCCTGGCTAAAAGAGCTTCAATAGTCACCAAGCCGATAGTGCCACTTCCTAAAACTAATGCGGTTTGTCCCGGTTCAACTCTTGCTCTTCGGGTAGCGTACATACCGACCGAGAGGGGTTCAACCAGAGCTGCTTCTTCAAAAGAAACCTGGTCAGCAATTGGGTAAGTAAAACAAGCAGGGTGAGCAACATATTCGCAAAATGAACCATCAATGGGAGGTGTTGCCCAAAAAATTACATCGGGACAAAGATTATAACGGCCGACACGACAATTTTCACATTTACCGCAGGGAATTCCTGGCTCCATAGTCACTCGATCCCCGGGCTTTAAATCTTTGACTCCAGCACCAATTTCAACAACTTCACCAGAACACTCATGACCTAATATAAAGGGAGGCTCAACAATATAGTCCCCAATCCGACCTTCAATAAAATAATGGATGTCTGAACCACAAACTCCAACGCTTTTAATCCGAACTAAAACTTCATCCTCTTTTGGTACAGGAACGGGAAGATTTTCAATTTCTACTTTTCTTATTCCTTTCATCACTGCAGCTTTCATTTGTTGAGACATAATTAGTACCTCCTTTTTTGTTTATTATTTTGATTAATAATTAAATAAGGTTTCTAAATGTCTTTTAAAACCCGGTAGGCTCTCTATATCACCACCCGGACAATTTTCAGAATAACGAAGAATTCCATTCTTATCGATCATGAAAACTGCCCATTCCGCTAAGTCATTCTTCCCTTTTACCCCAAAGGCACGAATGGTATCACCGCTAACATCGCTATATAGCGGGTAAGCCAGTTCCAATCTATTGGAAAATTCTTTCTGTACATAAATACTATCAATACTTACGGCAAGAAATATTCCACCAAGCTGATGAATTGATTCCGATAGGCGATTATAATCAACTAAAGCCTTCTGAGCAATAGGACTTGCAATTGAATCAAAAAAAAGAAGAACTGCAGCTGTTCCTTTTACAACCGAAGAAAGATTTATTATCTCTAATTGAGCATCATAAAGAAAACCTTCTGGAAAGGGACTCTTTAAACGAGGTTTGGTTTGTGAGAAAAAACCAATAACTTCCTTCATAAAAACTGGTAAATCATTGGGTCCTTGAGCGGTAAGAATGTTCCCATCAACCACAGTATGAAAATCGACATATTCACCGCCAGCATTCACAATATCATCACGAATTGCTCGATTCCCGGTAATCCTTTTTCCTCGAATAATATCTGCGGAAATCAAAACACTTGGCCCATGACAGAGCGCTCCAATAAGTTTTCCCTGTTGAAAAGTTTCTTTTACTAAATTGATAATTGCCGGATAACGTCGAAGATAGTCGGGGGCAAAGCCTCCTGGAATAATTATTCCATCAAAATCTCGAGATGTTATTGAGGAAGCGGTTACTTCAGGTTTAGCTGGAAAACCATTTCTTCCGGAATACAAATCGGAAGATCCTGTCCCTACCAACTTGGTCTCTACCCCCTCTTCTTTGAGCCGAAGCAAAGGGTACCAGAGTTCCAATTCTTGGTATAAATTCTCAATAAAAATCATTATCCTCCGATTATTCAACTGGCTTAATCTCCTTCATGGTTCAATATTAATATTATTTCCCAAGTTCTTTTTTTATTCCCAGCAAAATAGCGTAATGTTTTTTCTCCTCTTGGATAACTTTCTTAAGCCATTCTTTTTTAGATTCTGGGACCATAATTTCCATACTTTCATAAAATTTCACACTTTCCTTTTCTACTTCCATGCCAACTTCAAGTGCCTTTTCTATGCTGCTATCACCTTGAGTCAGGTCAAGACCTTGGAGTATTTTTCCAAGAACTCCATTCTCAATCAATGACCCAAGGTAATTACTGGTTTCATCCATAGTATCGGGAACAAAATCAATTTGCGTGTTTAAGTCATCTTTGGTTTTTTGAAAATATTCTAAATGCTTTTTTTCTTCTTCACCTAAAAAAATAAATATTTCTCTTGATTTTTGATCAGAAGTTTTTTTAGAGAGGTTTTCATAAAAGGCTATTCCTCTTCTTTCTAACTCAACAGCCATTTCTAATACCTCATCCGCAGAAAATCGCATGGCCATAAATATCACCCTTTCATAATCTTTCTTTTTAATTGTAACATGAAAACGGTTTTATTCAGTACTTAGGAAAAGCATTGTTATAAAATCTTATATTTCTTTCAACTAAAGCCATATACTATACAACCGCACATGGTGGTCATGAAAATATTATCTTTCTCATTTTGTTTATCTCCTACCAAGGGAAAATAACCGAGTGGGGAGGGAGAGTTAAAATTCGATGAAAAGATGAAACACATTAAACTCCTTATTACTCTGATCCAATTGCTCCTTTTCCCTTGGTAGGAGAAGGTTTGGATGATGGTGAATCAACAATAAATTTTTATTTCGATTTATGTTATGATTAAGCAAAAATCGAAAGGAAATACCATATGGGAACCATCAAAAAACCAAATCCAGTCAAATTTTTTATTGCTGTCCTTTTTGAAAACATCTCAGTTCTTGAAAGGATTATTCCTCAGTTAGAAAAAGAATTTGGTCTGATCCAGTGGAAAAGCCCCATTATTGATTTTACTCACACCAATTACTATCAAGAAATTGGTGAGAAGCTAAAAAGAATTTTTCTGGTCTTTCAGGAACTTTTTGATCCAGAGGATTTAGCCAATCGTAAAATATTAACCAATCAGCTTGAGTCTCAAACCGGAGATACCCAAATAACCAGAAGAATCAATCTTGATCCTGGTTATTTTGATGGGGGTAAAATCGTCTTAGCTACCACCAAAAACTTCTCACATCGAGTATATATAGGAAAGGGAATCTATGCTGAAGCAACCATCCGATGGGAAAAAGGTGATTTTCGACCTTTCGAATACACCTATCCCGACTATGCCAGCAAAGAATACCGTCCCTCCCTCATCCAGATCCGCAGTCTCTATAGGGAAGATTTGTCTCGAGCTCAAACCAACGAGGTAGTTTAAAGATCTCTTCCAAATATTTGGCAATAATAAGGACTGTTTTTAAGAAGTTCCTGATGAGTTCCAATATCCCGTATCTCTCCGTCCTTGATCAAAACAATTCGATCTAAATCTTTAACCATTCTTAAAGAATGAGCAATCAGAATGACGATTTTGTCCTTTCCAATGTGGTTGTGAATAGTGTCTAAAATATAATCTTCAGATTCCGGATCAAGGCTGGAAGTTGCTTCATCTAAAACCAGGATAGGTGGATTTTTTAAGAGAGCCCGAGCAATAGCTATTCGTTGTTTTTGTCCGCCCGAAAGTCTCTTTCCCATATCACCCAGGTCAGTGTCGTAACTGTTTTCTAAATGGATAATAAACTCGTGGGCGTGTGCTCGTTGAGCTGCCTCAATAACTTCATCCATAGAAGCATTCAAGTTTCCATAGAGAATATTCTCTCGAACTGTTCCACCTAAAACCAATGAATCTTGAAGAACCACGCCTATTTGTTGACGAAGAGATGCTATTTTAATTTTTCGAATATCAATTCCATCAACTTCAATACTTCCTTGATCGGGGTCATAAAACCGAAGAAGAAGATTTATGAGGGTGGTTTTCCCTGCACCACTTGGACCAACAATCCCAATCTTTTCTCCTTGGGCAATATGGAGGGAAAAATTTTTTAATATTATTTCTCCTCCATAAGAAAAATAGATATCTTTTAATGTGATTCCCCGGGCAACACTTTGAATAGATACCGATTCGCTGAGGTCTTGAATTCGGGGAGCAGTATCAAGAATTTCAAAAATTCTTTCAGCCGATGCTAAGCTTTGTTGTAAGGCTTGAATACCATTGGAAATGTGAGAAAGAGGAGCAGCTGCTGTGGCAATATACCCCAAAAAAGCAATCAAACCTCCGGGAGTTAGTTTTCCAAATACGACTTCTCGTCCTCCAAACCAAATCATTATGGTTAAACCGACCGATGATACCAACTCAACTAAAGGGGTTAAAAGGGCTTTTGCTTTGGCTTGTTTCATAGCCAAATAAAAATTCAGTTCATTCTCTTTTTCGAATTTTTCCACCTCATAATGGCCACTGACATAGGATTGAATTATTTTAATACCCGAAACCGTTCTTTCAATGAGTTGGGTTAAGACTGCAGTTTTCGACTGTAAAAGATGTGAGGCACCTCGAATTTTTTTACCCAAATAATCTATACTCAATCCTACCAAGGGTAAAACCACAATTGAAAGAGTGGTGAGTTTCCAGTTAATGTAAAAACATACTCCTATGGAACCAATCAGAATGAGAAGGTCCATAAA
>NZ_DAOLQM010000025.1:0-15721 GCF_035418125.1 Atribacter sp.
AAAAATAACTGGTATGGTCCAGCTTTTTATAAAATATATGGAGTAAGCTTTGGGCCTCAAGTCGGAATTCAATCTACCAGCTTAATTCTTTTAATTATGAACCAGGATGGGATGGAAATTTTTTATAATGATGGTTTAACCCTGGGAGGAAACGTAAGTGTTGCAGCAGGACCAATTGGAAGAAGTTTTTCGGCCGAAGTCGATTTGAATTTAGATTCTTCAATTTATTCTTATTCACAATCTCGAGGTTTATATATCGGTCTATCGGTTCAGGGGGCACAAGTCAAGCAAAATCGTCAAGCCAATCGTCAACTTTATAAAGAAAGCATCGATCCAGAGGAAATTCTTATGTCAAAGGTTTCATCAAACCCCGCATCTTTGCGTCTTCTACAAATGATAAAAGATTTGATTACAAAAAACTCGGTTGATGATTATTAAAGGAGGGTAAAGCAATGAGAACGATTTTATCCATTCTTGGTGTGATTTTTCTCATTATTTTGGCTTTTCGTTTTTTCCCAGTTATTATTGCGGGTGTTTTGGTGGTAATCGGTGCTATTTTGCTGATTCTCCTTTTAACTGGTGTGGCTATAATAGCGGCACCCATTCTCATCTTACTACTTCTCATTGGGGTAGTGGTCTGGGTGCTTCGATTGATTTTTTAGAACTATCCTTAGGGCTTGATTTATCCATCAAGCCCTCCCCTTTTTTATATTATTCCAGGTGGAGAAGCGATGAATGTAGGATATTTTTGTAGCTATATACCTGAAGAAATAATTCAATCCTGTAACGCAACACCGGTATTTCTATCGTCCGATTCACTTGCTACAACCCAAGCTATACCTTATCTTCCCACTCCTTTTTGTCCATTTTCCAAAATTCTTCTCAATTCTCTCCTCGCCGAGAAAAACCTGGAGTTGAATTTTATTATTTTTGGGGGAGGTTGTGATGCCGGAAGAAAACTTTATGATATTTTTATTGCTCTTCAACCAAAAACCCCCTGTCATTATCTTCATATCCCACTGGTCAGTAATCAAGAATCATTAAAATTTTACCGTCACTCTCTCAATGATTTAGCCAATAAACTTCTTTCCTTCCAAGGGATATCTCAATATAATTTTATCGAAAATCTTCGGATTATCCTTGACCACTCTTTCACTGTAAAACAAACCCGAAGCCAAACTTTCTTGACTGGAGAACTTCCTGGTGATTCTTTGCTTTGGGATAAAATCCAACTCCAAAGTAGCTTGGATTCTACGATTTCTTCAAAAATTTCGATTCTTCTTCTTGCTTCTCATCTTTTTGTTGAAAATATCATCCAACTATTAGAAGAAAAGGAATTTCGAGTTTTTGATGGATCAGCCACGGGGATGAGACGTTATATCTTCCCTGATATCGAATATACTCCTGAACATCATGCTTTAGATACCTTAGCTCGATGGTACTTGGTAAACAAAGTTCCTTGTCCCGGGTATAATCCTCAAAAACGCTTGGAAATCTTACAAAAATTCATCAATCGAGTCGGTATACAAGGTATAGTTTATTTTTACCCTAAATTTTGCGATCAATCACTTTACGACCTATCTTTTTTAAAAAAACAGATAAAAATACCCCTCCTTCCCGTTGAACACGATATGTCCTATTCTTCCATAGGACAGTGGGAAACTCGCATCGATGCTTTTCGGGAAGTTTTATTAAGTCAATGAACCTAAAAGCATCAACAGCTCTTTCACTTGCCCGGTTTTTTGCCAATAGGAAGAGTCTTTTCCACTTATTAGCTATATATGAATGGTGGTTAAAAAGAAAATTTCCAGAACCGACCTTGCCTCAAACATCATATCAATTAACCATTAAAACTATTCGTGAGCTTTATAGTCATTCCCGACCAGTGATTTGGTCGAGCCTCTTTTTCCCCTGTGAATTTATCCATGCTGTCGGTGCCATTCCTTTTTATCCCGAAATCACAATTGGATTAGTTGCCGCTCTTGGTTTCTCGAATCTTCCCTTAGAATTTGCCGAAAAAAATTGGTATTCTCAAGACCTCTGTAGTTATCATCGAGCAGGAGTGGGAATGAGCCTTTTCAAACTATTTCCTCGTCCTGATTTTTTATTAGCAACAACCAGTATCTGTCGGGGTACTGCTGGATTTTTTCAATCCTTAGCTAACATCTGGAAAATACCTTGCTATTTAATTGATGTTCCCTACCAGATGACCCCAGAAGCTATTAATTATGTTCAAAATCAACTCTCCTCAATTACTACACTCATTTCTTCCCAAATAAATTGTCAACTTGATTGGGAAGAAACCTTTTCATTATCCAATGCAACTGTCAAAATCATTCATCAAATCGAAACATTAAGAAAGCAAAAGAGTTTTGCCATTCAACCGCCAACCAAAAATTTAGACTATCTCCCCTATTACTTTCAATTTCTTGGATCGCCAGCCTCAAAATTCTTTTTTGAAAAGTTTTTGGAACACCTGCAAAAACTGAAAAATCCGTCTACCAATTCTCACCGGTTAATATGGCTTCATCTCAAACCCTTCTATCCCAATCAATTAACCGCACTTCTCAATGAATATCACTTTGATGTGGTATATGACGAGTTCGCATCAGTCTTTTGGGAACCATTAGAACCAGAAAAACCTTTTGAATCTCTGGCTAAAAAAATCATCTCCAGTCAAAACCTAACTGTTCCAGAAAAAAGAATACTTAGAATTCTTAATTGGTGTGAACAATTTAAAGCTAATGGGGTTATTCAATTTAATCAATGGGGTTGTCGTCAAAGCCAAGGAATGAATTTTCTGCTTAAAAATACCCTTCAACAAAAAGGCTATCCCGTGTTATTATTAGATGGAGATCATATCGATAAGAAGTTCTATTCTGAAGAGCAACTTCGTACCCGGATAGAAGCATTTCATGAAATACTGGAAGGATAATAACCATGGTATTTGCTGGGCTGGATATCGGTTCTCAATCTACTTGCGCAACCATTATCAATGAAAAGGAAATTATGGCAAGTGTTCTTATGCCGAGTAGTGTGAATCCAAAAAAAATTGGAGAAGAAGCCCTTAACCTTGCTTTAGGAAAAGCCAATCTTTCCCGATCTGATGTCCAATATTTCATTGCTACTGGTTATGGTCGTTATCAGGCAGAAGCTAATGAGAAGATCAGTGAAATCACTTGTCAAGCTCGGGGTGTTCAATGGTTTATTCCTGAAGCGAGGATGGTTCTTGATATTGGTGGACAGGATAGTAAAATAATCCTCCTCGGTAAAAACGGCCGTGTCATTGATTTTATGATGAACGATAAATGCGCAGCAGGGACTGGCCGTTTTTTAGAATTAATGACCCAAGTTTTAGGTATTCAAATAGAAGATTATGGAACCTTAGTCAACCAATCAAGAGAATTCATTGAACTATCTAATACCTGTGCAATTTTCGCCGAATCAGAATTGGTAAGTTTAATTGCTCAAGGAAAAAAGAAAGAAGATCTGGCTCGTGCTGTCTGTCGTTCAGTGGTTAAAAGGATTTTAACCCTTGCCGGAAAAATGAACATCACTCGGCCCCTGGTTTTTACTGGGGGCGTGGCTAAAAACCAGGGAATCATCACTATATTAAAGGAAGAGCTGGCTTTCTCCCCGCTCATCCCTCCCGATCCTCTTATTACCGCTGCCCTTGGGGCTGCTTGCTTAGCTCGAGAAAAAGCCCTTCCCGAACCATAGAAAATTGTTTTCCAATATTTATTACATAATATTTAAGGCTTTCTCTTTGGCACGAACATCAGAAACACCGATATCCCTAGTATGATCGGTTTTCACCCATTGGCTTTGGTTCCGACTTAGAAAAGCCGCATAAAACATAATTGGTGGCCAGGTTAATCCATAAAGAAAATAACTTAAAATATCTGGAATGTAGCGCAAAGTAAATTTACCCCAATAAAAGGATGGCCCCATAACCACATTAAAAGCACATTGGATTAAACCCGAAGCCAGCCAGAGAGGCCAAATAGATATTCCAAAGTTCCAAGAAGATCCAATTGCAATTCTAACGGCAAGGATAGTGAATCCCACTACAGTCGTTACGGCCGAAAGGAGGTAAAATAACCAATCAAGATACTGAATTTTCCAGGTTTTTAACCATTGCAATAATAATTGGGGACCGTATTTCATGAGCACCCAGTAATGACCTTGCATCCAGCGGGTTCGTTGCCGGCGTGATGCCCAAAAAGTGAGGGGTTTTTCATCAAAGATTATAGCTTCATTATTCCAATGAACTCGGCTCCCACTCAAAATAATTCGGGTAGAAAACTCAAGGTCTTCGGTGAGACTTTTTAAATCCCATCCAATGGTTTTTAAACAACTGACGGTAACGACCAATCCAGTACCGCCTAAAGCAGCTGAAAGCCCCCAATTGGAGCGAGCCAACTGCCAAAATCGATTGGTATACCAATAACTTAAAGCATAAGATCGACTGATCCAGGTATCATCGGGATTTTTAGTATCGAGATACCCCTGGATAGCTTGGGCTTTAGGATGACTTTCCATATAATCGTTCATTTTTGCTAAGAAATTTTTTTCAACAAGGTTATCGGCATCAAACATTGCCACTGCATCATAATTTTCCAAAGGAATTTCTCTTAAAGCCCATTGAACATTTCCGGTCTTGCCAATATGTAACGTATCATGTTTTTCTAACACATTTACATTATAGCTTTTGGCAATTTCGGCAGTCTTGTCTTGACAATTATCACAAGAAACATAGATATCAAAGTAATTTTGGGGATAATTTTGTTTAATTAAACTTTCCAATAAATTTCCAACCACTTTTTCTTCATTATGGGCAGGAATTAAAACGGCAAATCGATGAAAACTTTTAGCAGGAGGGAGTGGTGGTGGACTCCATGCACCACGTACTGCAATAAATATTTGATAAGCCCAGTAAATAAAAAGATATACAATAAATATCGCAACACCCGGTCTTATCCAAGCCTCATCCCACAACCAGTGCACTATAACACCTCCATGCTTACACACCAATAGAATAGAAAACAAAAAAAATTTAATAAAATTCCTAAAATACAATTAAATCATTATCATCTTCCCACGATTTTGCTCCTACAATATCTGAGAAAAATAATCCAAAAAAAAAGAAGACCCTTAAGGCCTTCTCCCTATCGTATTATCAACGAGCTCAATCAAAAAATCATTACCTATTAAGGATTTTACTATTTTATCAAAAAAGTATATAAAAAAAATGCTCTTTTTAAACTTTTTTAAAATATTTTACTTTTGAGCCCATTTTTGTTTTTCTAAATACATACTTGAAAGAACTGAAAATACAATAACCAAACCAAATACGGTGTAGGTCCAAAAATAGGGAATCCTCAGAACGACCAAACCATTTTCAATAACCGAAATGGCAAAAGCACCTAGAAAAATACCTGCCATATCGCCAATACCACCCCGTAGGGATGTCCCTCCCACTACACAGGCGGCAATTGCTTTTAGCTCCCAACCTTCACCGGTTCGGGAAGTAAAACAACTCACCCTTGCGATCTGCATTCCAGCCACAAAAGCACACAAAATTCCAACAATGATAAATGCTGTCATTTTTACTATATGGGTTCGAATCCCCATAGCCCTGGCTGCGTCAGCATTATCTCCAGTTGCATAGATCCAGTTTCCATAGCGGGTGTAATGGAGTAACAATCCCAAAATAATTCCTACAATAATAAACCACAAAGCTTGAACCGGAAATACGCCTCCAATGGTTCCATTTAAAAAGGAAAGAAAAGCTGGCGACGAAGAAACATCACAAGCTTGTTGCAGACCTCCTGAAAACCAGAGGGTTAATCCCCTCCATAACATCATGGTTCCTAAGGTAGTTATAAAGGATGGAATATGACCTTTGGTTGTGACTATGGCATTGATATAGCCAAGGGCAATACCCCCTAAGATGGTCAATGCTAAGACGACAAAATAATTAAGGTTAAGTTTAAAAAATATCAAGAAAAGATATGAGCAAAAAACCAGGATGGATCCAATCGACAAGTCAAACTCTCCGGCAATCATTAGGACGCCGACTCCTAAGGCAATAATACTGAATTCTGAACCGTAAGCCAGGAGTACCTTTATATTTTCAGCATTAATAAAGTTACCACCGGGAGAAAAAACTGTAAATATAATGAGAAGCGCTATCAAAACCACCAGGATACTAAACGACCGGGTGGTTAATAATTTTTTTAAAAAACTATTTTGCTGTTTCACTGGTTTTCCCATTGCTCCTTTCTCCCAGAAATTCCATTTTATTCAACCATAGCACTTTTTATTACTAAGTCAGAAAGGTTATCACGAGTCACTTCCTCTTTCTTTACATCGGCCATTTTTCTTCCTCGAGCCATAACCACAAACCGTTCGGCAATATCATAGACATGATAGAGGTTGTGGGTAATAAAAATGGATGATATTCCCTCACGTTTGATTTGACGAATGAATTCTAAAACTTCATTGACTTCTTTTACCGAAAGAGCCACGGTTGGTTCATCGAGAATGACACATTTGGCTTTGAAATGGATAGCTCGAGCAATTGCAACACCTTGCCGCTCTCCACCTGAAAGGGTAATGACCGGGACGTCAGGTGACCGTAAACGAAGCCCTAAATGCTTAAGGGCTTGCATGCTTTCCTCGTCCATGACTTTTTTATCCAGTAACCCCAACCCCTTCAACGGTTCTCGACCCATAAATATATTTCTTGAAATACTTAAATTGGGAGCTAAGGCTTGTTCTTGGTAAACCGTCTCAATCCCAAGCTTTCGTGCATCACGGGGAGAGTGAATCAGGGCTTTTTTTCCATCAAAATAAATTTCTCCCCTATCGGCAACATGATACCCAGAAAGAATTTTGATCAAGGTCGATTTACCAGCACCATTATCTCCTAATAAACCTAAGGTTTCACCTCGTTTGAGGTTAAAATCAATCC
Organism: Atribacter sp.; assembly: GCF_035418125.1. Classification (NCBI taxonomy): domain Bacteria; kingdom Pseudomonadati; phylum Atribacterota; class Atribacteria; order Atribacterales; family Atribacteraceae; genus Atribacter; species Atribacter sp. The sequence goes on from NZ_DAOLQM010000025.1 coordinate 6,977, forward strand.
CTCTCAGAGCGTATACCCGACCAAACCATTTATGGATGTCGACCATTTTCACCATATCACTATTCTGATTGGCTTCTGTTGTCATCGGTTAAACCTCACTTTAAAAGATGTGAATTACCTCATTTTTCTTTCAATGTAAGTATTTAGCAAAACAAACAGAACGGTTGCTAAACCAATGAAAGCACTAATAGCAAACACCGGAACTCTCATGAGTATGAGACCATTATCAATAATTGGAATAATGAGTGCCCCTAAAACAATTCCTAACATACTTCCAATTCCTCCCCGGAGAGAAGTCCCTCCGACCACACAGGCGGCAACTGCTTTAAATTCAAAATTAACTCCCTGTGTTGCCGCAAAAGAACCGAGCCGAACCGCTTGCATGCAAGCACAGAAACCGCATAAAGCACCTACGATGACATAACAGATAATTTTAACCCAATCGGTTTTGATTCCCATTGCTCGAGCCGCATCTCGATTATCTCCAGTAGCAAATACCCAGTTTCCAAAGCGATGATAATGAAGAATAATACCCAGTATCACAGCAAAAATTAGAAACCACAGTACCTGAATAGGAAAAAAAGGGGTTAAATTACCAGCCATAGCTAATTGAAAAGGAGTGTTATTGGGAACATAAGTCCGTATACTCATAGGCATCATTTTTGACCAAACATAGAGAATTCCTCTCCAAAACCATAGAGTTCCTAAGGTAGTAATAAACGAAGGCATCCGGGTTTTCACCGTAATAAATCCATTTAAATACCCTAAAGCCATGCCTACTAAAATAGCAGCGATAAAACTGATTAAAGGACTGGTACCGATAAATAGTAGACGGGCAAATACATAGGAACAAAAAGGAAGTACTGACGCCACCGATAGATCAAATTCTCCACAGATCATTAACATCCCAACCCCGAGAGTAATAATCCCTAGATCGGGAAAAAGTTTTCCAATGGCAGAAATATTCCGTACATTAATAAAAATCTTATTGGGTGTAAAAAGAGAAAAAACTACAACTAAGGCGATAAATACCCATAAAGTATTTGATGAGCGGAAGGTCAATAATTTTCGTAAGGAGTTCATCTTCCGACCTCTTTTATTATATGGTATGGTAGATCATTAGAAAATTCCGGCTGGTTACTATAGCAACCAGCCGGAACCAAAATTATCTAACATGCATGGGAGAAAGTTTCTCGATCAAATCGATCTTCTCAATACTATCAACTAAATATCCACCAGTATCAATATTTGGAGTAAATCCGAATTTATTGTAGAGATAAAGTACATATACTGCATAATAACCCTGCAGGTATTGCTGCTGATCAATAGTTGCGGTTATGTATCCTTCCCGCAGTCCATTCAGAGTTGCAGCGGTGGTATCAAATCCTCCAGCAATAACCTCGCCTGGTTCTTTACCAGCAGCTTTAAGAGAATCTGTCAAGCGGTCAGTAGCGATTCCACCTAAACCGATCATAAAAGTAGTTTCTGGATGAGCTAAGAGATAGGAAGTTTCTCTTTGTTCCATGGTGGTCATTTCCAAACCGCCACCATCAATAATCTCAAACGAAGTGATTCCAAATTCTTCTCCCGCTCTTTTAATACCATTAGAACGAACGACACCGTAATTGGCTCCCGGAACTTCAACCGGCATAGCTACGTGAGCTTTGGAGAGATCAATTCCCTTCTCTTTTGCTTCCTGGAACAAGCGTAACCCGATCATGTATCCGGCTCTTTCTTCACTCTGTCCGATATAGCAAAGACGCTTATTTCCGGCGGGACCCTGAGAATCGTCGTTATTTATTCCAATAACTGGTATGCCTGCAGCTAAAGCTTCCTCTACCGGCTTATCCCAGGCAGTATCATCATTAACAACTAAAGCAATTCCATTCGGTTTTTGAGCGACAGCTTCAGCAAGTCTTTTTTGCTGCAGGGCTAAGTCTGAACCAGCTAAATCAATATCAACCTGGCATCCTAATTCTTTGGCCGCATCCAACATACCCTGTTGAACGACCGCCCAGAAGGGGTCATCTCCACCATGGGTTACTAAACGAAAGTACATGCCCTCGGCTGGTTTCTCCTGACCAAAAGCAAGAGAAGACATACTTACCATTAACACCGTAATAATTAATAATATTAACCAATTTTTCATTTTCTGCCCTCCTAATATTTTTCTCAGTTTTCATTTAGAATTTAATTCTTGACAAACTACTGAATATCACCACCTCCTATCAGGAATTCCAGGTTTTAATATCTCCCATAATGAATAGCTTCTTCAAACATAGCGATAATATTTTGAGGCGGAACATCGGCCTGAATATTATGGACTGCCGCCAATATATAACCACCTCCAGGAGCTAATTCATCGATCCGGCGTCGTACTTCATCCCGAACCTCGGATGGTTTTCCAAAAGGAAGAGCGTGTTGGGTATCAATTCCACCCCAGAAAACGATTTGTTTCCCAAACTCCTTTTTTAGCTTGTGTAAATCCATGCCTTGCGCTTTCACTTGAACCGGATTCAGGATTTGTACACCAATTTCAATTAATTCTGGTATAAAGGAAGACACTGCACCACAGGAATGATAAAAAATAGGCGCATTGGTTTTGGTTTTAATAAAATCGTAGAGCTTTTTCTGACGAGGTTTTATATACCGGCGGTAAAGATCAAGAGAAACAAAGGGACTGTTCTGAGTGGCTAAATCGTCTCCACAAAGGATTACATCTATGAGGTTTCCCGTTCGACTGAGTAACTCTTCAAATTGTCCAATTTGGAATTCAAGCATAATATCCAAAATTGCACAGGCAAGATTAGGATTGAGTACCAAATCCATCATAATTTTTTCAAACCCACGAAGATACCAACCAAATTCAAAACAGGAACCAATGATATTGACAATTACTGCTTTCTCACTTTGATGTAATTTTTCAACCTGGCTTTGCAGTAAATCGTAAGAGGCTTGATCTTGATGGGGGTCAGGCCAAGTTAATTTCTCTAAATCTGATAGGGATTCTACTCGAGAAAGCGGATGTCCTATCATATCAAAATAGAGTCCAGTAAAACGCCGTTTTATGTCCCATTCATCAACCCAAATAGAATCCGGGCTATCCTTGCTCCATATTTCTGGTGGAACTTCTTGATAAGCATACCTGGTATCAATTTGAAACCAATCAAGAATCTGTTCATCGGGTTTTATCAACTGCTGTATTCGATCAATCACATATTCATTTGAAGAAACAGGGAATTTGAGCTCATTTTTGAGATTGCGATAAGCAATACGAGTAATGCCGCTTACGATCCCTCCTAAATCCAAAGGGACCCGATCGGGTTCTTGATGATTTATCGCTTTTCTGAGGCGTTCTCGACTGTTCATATCTTTCCTCTCCAGGATTCTATTATAATCTATTCTTGGTTTATATTACCATTATTTTCTAAACAATGAATTGATATTCGGTTTTTTATAATAAATTGGTTGTGGAATTTATCTTTTTTTGTATTCCACAACCGATAAATTATTTTTCAACTAATATTTATTATATCTCAACCAGTTCTTTCATAATGTTTTTGGTATTTTCATAGAGATCGCGGAATATCTTATAGTATTTATTATAAAGAGCATGATTTTCCTCATTGACAGTAATAACCGGACGGAAATCGACCCATTCTTTGATTTGTTCAGGTTTATCGAAAACCCCGGTTCCCAAACCAACCAGGAAAGCATCACCAAAGGGTGCTTCGACGTCTTTTGAAAGTCGTTTCATATTAAATCCAGTGATATCGGCAAATATTTGAACCCAGAAATTTGATTTGGCAACACCACCAACAATCCAACAATCGGGATCGAGCTTCATTCCAACCTTGATTGCTTCTTCCATATTATGTCTAAGTGAATAAGCCGCTGCTTCTAACATTGCACGGTAAACATGAGCTCGAGTATGATAGAGAGACAACCCCATGATCGTTCCTCGAGCATCCGGGTCCCAAATCGGAGAACGATCACCCATAAAATAAGGAAGGACGATGACTCCCTCACTCCCTGGCCCAATACCGTTGGTTTCTAATTCAAGCAAAGTATAAGCTGATATGCCAGTGTTTTTACTGACTTCTTTCTCATATTGACCAAATTCATCTCGGAACCAACGAGCTAACGCTCCTGAGGTCGCACTTCCACCAAATGTATAAATTTTTTGATCATCATATACGACATAAGGCATGCTCACCAAACCAGGGGTGAGATACTGCCCACCATGAACGCTCCCCCAACACATTGAGGTACCTGCCATAGCTACATGTTCGCCTTCGCTCAATACTCCAGCACAAAGTTGTGCCACTGGTGCATCGATACCTCCTGCAACGACTGGGGTTCCTTCTAAAAGCCCAATCTGGTTCGAGAATTCCTGGTTTAGGGGTCCGACAATATCAGAGGATTTCACAATGCGTTCACATAACATTCGCCGAGGGATATTTAATATTTGGCACATTTCATCCGACCAAGTTCGTTTTTTTATATCAAACACTCCTCCAATATTACCGGCCGAAGAATAATCAATGGCCAATTGATTGGTCAGTTTATATACAACATAATCCTTAGGAGTAACAAATTGATAAATATTATTCCAAACCTCCGGTTCGTTATTACGAATCCACATCATTTTTGTAAACCCAAAATATGAATCAACATAATTCCCGGTAATTCCAAATATGGTATCTTTGGGAATGTTATCTTTCACCCACTGGGTTTCAGCACGAGCCCGTCGATCCATCCAAATTAAACAAGGTCGTAACGGATTCATATCTTTATCCACTGGCACTCCTGAACCACCGTAAAGGCCACTGATAGCAACTCCTGCTATTTCAGATGGTTTGACTCCTGACTTTTTCACACATTCCGCTAGTGTTTCTACCACTGCATCCAACCAAATGTCTGGCCATTGTTCCGCCCAGGAAGGTCTGGGGGTTATAACTCCGTATTCCTTAAAGCCTTCGCTTATCAACTCACCCTTCTCATTTACCAGAACGGATTTTGTTCCTTGTGTTCCTATATCAGTTCCTAATAAATACATTTCAACACCCCCATAAATTTATCAATTATTTTATTTTTTTTGTTTTATTCTTAAAAAACTACCAACTCAATGGTAATTTATTTTTTTATTAATTTTCTCTCTTTTTTGCCGCTAATGTTTATTGTACCAAAAACATGAAGTCAAATGCATGACTCTAAAAATTATAAGTGAGTTTTTCCAGAAAAACATTAACTTTTTATTGATTTCTTCTAACATATATTGAATAATATCCCCAAGTCGTTGGAGTTTTAAATATTTTGATGAAAGTTTTTGTCCAATAGGAGCAAAACCATGCTTGCCAATTTACTATCAAAAAAGAATTTGGTGCTCGATGGAGCCATGGGAACTCGTTTACAAAAAGCCGGATTACCGGCTGGCCATCTTCCTGACGAATGGAATATTTCTCACCCCAACCTGGTCTATAATATTATTCACAGTTATGTTGAAGCCGGTTCAGATATCGTACAAACCAATACTTTTGGATCCAATCGCTTAATTCTTAAAAAATATGGTTTAGAAGGAAAAATCAATGAAATCAATCGTCAAGCAGTTAAAATTGCCCGGGAGGCTCTTGATTCTTCTACACTCCTTTGTGGTTCATTAGGACCAGTTGGAGATTTTATTGAACCTTACGGTGACCTTACCAAAAAAGAAGTTCAAGATGTTGTCAAAGAGCAAGTAGAAATTCTTCTTTCTGAAGGAATCGAAATTTTTAATTTAGAAACTTTTATATCATCAGTTGAATCAATAGCTGCTACCGAAACTATTTTAGAACTAGGTGGCGAAGTTATTTCCAGCTTTACTTTTGAACCCCGAGATGATGGGCGATTTACCACGTTGATGGGTGAAACACCAGAAAAAATTGCCCATATTTTTCAATCCTATCCGATCGCTGTTCTGGGTGCCAATTGCGGTACAGGTATGAAACAAATGATTAAAATTGCAGGTGTATATCGGTCTTATTACTCTGGTTATCTTTTATGTAAACCGAATGCTGGTATACCGAAAGTTCAAGGTAACCAGGTTCTTTATACCGAAACACCAGAAGATTTTGCTAAAGGTACAAAGGAACTCCTCAATTTGAATATCAACCTGATTGGGGGATGTTGTGGAACTACCGAAAAACACATTCGAGCAATTGCCGAGGTTGTCCATCAATCATAAAGCCGGTCGGAATTCCGACCGGCTTTATGATATTTTCTCAAACATTCTCGATTTTTAAGATTTCTCTTTCCTAAATGTAACTAAAACACCAATTAAACCTAAAATTATTTTTAAAACTGCATGCCATATTGGTTCAGTTCCTATTCCAATACCAGGAATGGCTCCTAAAATACCCATAATTAACAAAAGCCAAGAATAAACCATAAGAAGCGTTTTATACATTTATCTCCCTCCTTTAAAAAAATCCTTTAACCAAAAGACACTATTCATATTAATCAATAAATAATTTTATCTATTAGAATTTTTTACGAATTATCTTTCTAAAAGATTCACCTTAAAATATTTCATTTGATACTTGTCTAATTCAATTTATACCATTCAGAAAAGACTTGCCTTTTGCTGACTTCATGAAATTTTGAAAATGAGAATATAAAAAAGGACCAATAATAAAATCTTTAAACTTTTTAATACAAGAATTAAGGTTAAAGAAATACAAAAAGGAAACTCTCAATAATATTTGATACAAAAAAAGGGTAGTTTTTGGTCATTTCAATTCAAAATTTTTTAATTACCTCGATTGATGCATTCTCCCTAATTATTCTATAGTTTAATTAATAAATTTATTAATCGGCGATTAGCAGCAGGAAAAGCGTAAGCTCTGAAATCTTCGGATTTGATCCAGCGATAGTCAGACGCAAAATGGAGAATCGGTGATTGATTTTCTGGAATTAACTTACACAAATAAGCATGAAGAGTCACCGAAAAGTTAGTATATCCATGCTTCAAAGTTGTTATTTTTTTTTCCACTTGAATACTAAATTGAAGTTCTTCTTGAAATTCCCGAACTAAAGCATCTTCGGGTTTTTCTCCCTGGTTTATTTTTCCACCAGGAAATTCCCATAAATCTGCCATCAAACCATTTGCAGGTCTTTGTTGAATAAAGAACAAACCATCTTTTTGAAGAACTCCCACAACCACTTTTATTGGAATGGCCTTTTTTGAAGGTTGAACTACTGGCCTTTGTTCAGTACAACCAAGATGAAAACTCAAACAAGGTTTTTGAACTGGACACTCATAACAAGTCGGAGATTTGGGTGTACAAATAAGCGCCCCTAATTCCATTAATGCCTGATTAAGCCATCGAGCCTTCCCGGGAAGAATCAGTTCCTCAGCTTTTTTCCAAATATAATTTTTGGTTTCTCTCCGTTCAACTGAATTTTCAATATTAAAAATTCGAGCAAGAATCCGTATTACGTTCCCATCAACCAGAGGATAATTTTGATTAAAAGCAATACTCATGATGGCACCCGCCGTGTAGGGTCCTATACCAGGAAGTTTAAGAAGCTCATCAAGGTTCTCGGGAAATTGGCCACCAAGCTGATTTAAAATAATTTTCGATGTTTTATGAATAAATTTCACCCTGGAATAGTACCCCATCCCTTCCCATAGCCTTAATAACTCCTCATAAGAAGCTATTGATACCGATTCAAGGGTAGGGAATCGTTGCATCCAGCGGAGATAGTAGGGAATAACCCGGTCGACTTGAGTTTGTTGGAGCATGATTTCAGAAATCCATACTGAATAGGGAGAATATTCCTCACGCCAGGGAAGTTTTCTTTGATGAGTATCAAACCAATTCACCAAAGGTAAAGATATTTGATGGTGGAGCAGACTCGTTTCCATTCCAAAAAATTCAGTTCCTACACCAAGGCGTCGACTTGAATATTAATGGAATTTTTCGAGAGGAGTTCGGCTCCTAAGAACTCAGCGATGGCAATTAATCGCTGGGGAGAGGTTGAATTGACCCAATCTTCGGCAGGATTCCGGTCCAATGAATTCAATTGAACACGGTCGGGTGAAATGCGGCTTATGGCATCTCGCATAAGGTAGAGCTCGGATTCGCTATCATTGATTCCTTCAACAATGAATACCTCCAACCATATTTGTCCGTGATAGTTTTCTCGCAATTGGATTAATCCATCGACTAAAGAAGCTAAAGTTATTGAGGGATGAGGTCGATCAATCTTTTTAAAAATCTCTTCGCTTCCAGCGTCCAACGAAGGAAGAATGATGTCTATCGGTTGAACTTCTTGAAAAAGCTCGGGGTGAGAAGGGAAAAGTGTTCCATTAGTAATGAGAACCAGGTATTGATCAGGAAAGGTTCTTTTTGCAAATTGAGCGATTGATCCAAATCCAGAATGAAGGGTTGGCTCACCAAATCCGGCGAAAGTGACACAGCTTGGAGGTTTCGATCGAAACAGTGAACTTCCCGAATATCTTTTTAAAGTTTTCTGTACCTGTTCAATAGGTATATAATCCTTACGAATTATGGTTAAATCAGTGGTCTTCCCACACTCACAATAAGCACAATCGAGACTGCAAGTTTTATAGGGAGTTAAATTTATACCAAGTGACATACCTAAACGTCTTGATTGAACAGGACCAAAAATGCATTTTTCTTTCATTCTTCTCATCGTCCTTGTCAGCAAATTTTTAAAGATTGGTTTCCTCAGTTAATAAAG
>NZ_DAOLQM010000026.1:0-15342 GCF_035418125.1 Atribacter sp.
TTTTATCAAAATCAAAATTCTTCAGTATATCTTTGGATAAGTTCATCGTCACTTTGGTTTAAACCCTTTTCTAAATAAGCATTAAGAAAGGAAAATTCAGGAATTTTTTGAACCATCGAATCAATAAAAACAATGATTGGCTGGGTAAAACTTTGATAAAAACGAGATTGATAAATACCATTATTGAGAAATTCGAGAAAAGAAACATTAAGCACAAAAAGAGTGATGATGGAGATCCAGAGAAAACCTTTCAAGATACCAATAACAAAACCTAGAATGGCATCGAACCATACAATATCAAGACCTTCGAAAACTTTTCGAAAAAACATACCCACCCAGGAAAACAAAAGAACGACTGGAATGAAGATCACAAAAAAACTAATCAAGTTCATCCAGACTGAATTCCAATGAAAGAGATTGGTCAAAAACTGACCTAGGTTCTGGTGAAACCGTAAGGCACTCAAAAGCCCAATCACTACTCCTGTCAAAGCCAGAATCTCTTTACTAAAACCCCGGATTGAACTTCGAATAACATTAAGAATGAGAATAAAAATACAGATTATGCTATACCAGTCGATTAGAATCCTCCTGCGAGTTCCTCCCGAAGGAATAATTCCGGTTCTTTTTTAATGGCTGCTTTAATGATGTTTACCCATTCATCGACTTCGTTATCGGTTAAAGTTTTATGTGTAGATCGGAAAACAATGGAATAAGAAAAGGTTTTCTTCCCCGGAGGAAGGTGTTTTCCTTGGTAAGAGTCAAAAAGTTCGACTCTCTCCATAGGTAAATCATGTGAAGAAGCTACTTTCAGGACCAAGGACTCGATATTTTTCCAAGTCTGGTCTTGATTGACAACAATGGAAATATCTCGCCGGATTGAAGGATATCGGTTGATTTCCTGGAGTTGAAAATCATTCAGTTTGATACCATCAAAAAGTTTTTGCCAGGCAACCTCTAAACAGTAATGCTCTCCCCAGAAACCAAAAGCATCACTGATGGTTTTACAAATCAGTCCTCCTCGAAAAATTTCAATACCATTTTTGAGTATACCGCGAAAAGAAAGACTCGAATCAAAATAAGGATTTTCATCTAAAGGTTGCCAATTTACCATCTGAAGCGGGTATCCGATAAGCTCAATGAGGCTTTCGGCAAAACCTTTTAAGGAAAAAATGTCTATCTGGGAAAATTGTTGCCAATAAGCAGGATAAGAATGACCACTCAAAACGACAACCAACCGCCACTCTTCGCAATAGGGATTATCCAAGTCGTTGGTTCGAGAAAATACTTCCCCATACTCAAAAAACCCAAAATTTTCTCGTCCTCGAGCGATGTTGGTTTTTATGATATCCAAAGCACTGATGATCAAATCCGGACGAAGAATGACATGATCCTGTGAAAGTGGATTCAAAACCCGGATCACATCAGCCTCGGGAATACCTAAAAGATCACAATTGGCCTGACTGGTCAAAGAAAGCGAAACGCATTCTTTTAAGCCTATTGAGCGCAAGTGATTTCGGAGAACACCTTCCCATAACAGTTCCCGACGAGGATTGCCGGGATCAAAGGGGAAACTGGGAATTTGAGATCGAATATGATCGTAACCGAAGATACGGCCAACTTCCTCGGCACAGTCGATCGGTTGTTGAACGTCCGGTCGCCAGGAAGGGACTTTGACTTTGATTATGGAGTTGTTGGGTTGAGAAAGAAGGACAAACCCTAATTTAGTTAAAACCGTTTGCATTTTTTCCAGCGGAATTTTACAGTTCATGATTTCTTCAACCCAGGAAGATGAAAATTCAATTTCTGGTTCTGACGAAACGACTTCTCCGCTTACTACCCAGTCTTTTAAAATCTTTATAGAAGGATCAATTTCTTTAAGGAGGTATAGGGCACGCTCACTGGCATAGAATACCGATCCTGGATCAACTCCCCTTTCAAAGCGCGCGGAGGCTTCGGTTCGTAATCCTAATTCCCGAGCTGTTTTACGAATTTGACTCCCGTTAAATATCGCCGCTTCCAAGAAAACTTCCTGAGTGTCAGGAGAAACTTCTGATTCATATCCTCCCATAATACCAGCGATAGCAACCGGCCGATTGGCATCAGCAATCACTAACATATTATTGGTGAGCTTTCTTTCTATTCCATCGAGGGTTATCAATGATTCATTATTTTTGGCTCTTCTCACAACAATTTTTTGATCGAATATCCCAGAGGCGTTAAAAGCATGAAGTGGCTGACCAGTTTCCATCATGACTAAATTAGTCACATCAACTACCTGGTTGATAGGACGTTGTCCCAAAAGATAAAGTTCGCTAACGATCCACCAAGGGGAAGGCTGAATTTTAAAATTTTTAGCTAACCGGCCGCTATAAAAAGGACAGAGGTCTTGATCGTCTATGTTGACTTGAAAGTTACTGATCGAATCATCAACATCCAAGTGTTGAGATGGTATTTGGCATTCTAAATCGAGACCTGCTGCTATTTCCCGCGCCAAGCCGATAATTGACATACAATCTCCGCGATTGGCAGTGATTTCGACATCAAAAACCCAATCTTCTCCTATGATTTGAGGTGAAATGAGTTCTCCCTCTTCAGCTTCGATGGTAGCTGGGATTTCAATAAAAAATTCTTCTTTTTCTGGTATACGCTGGTTACGAAGAGGCTGGGTGCTTATCAAATCACCAATTGGATTGACTATAACCTTTTTTCCGATATCCGGTATTCCCCACTTTTCACATTTAACATCATACTGCCGATCTTTGATTTGGACAGTACAAACATCGTAAAGAATTCCGGATTTCCGTTTGACGATGGTCGCTGCGGTTAAATTGGGAGAAAAAGTGTCAGTAGCGCTCGTTATGCTCTCGATCACAAAACCCTGAGATGTTAGAATCTCGGCTATTTTTTCAGCCGGACAGTCGAGATTTGGTACGAAACGTTTGAGAATTGAATAGGCAACTTTCATTGTATTTGGATACTCCTATTGAATAGCATGAAATTGTTCGATAAGTGACATATCGTTTTCAAATAGCCAACGGATATCGGGAATACCGAATTTTAATAAAGCAGCACGATCGATTCCCATTCCAAAGGCAAAACCTCTGACCTGATTGGGATTGTATCCGGCAGCTTCAAAAACTTTGGGATGAACCAATCCTGCTCCCATGATTTCTAACCATCCTGATTGGCCACAAGAACGACATCCCTTCCCTTGACACAAACCACAAGAAATGTCGACTTCAGCACTTGGTTCGGTAAAAGGGAAAAAACTGGGACGGAAGCGAAGTTGCCGGTCATTCCCAAAAAAGCGTTGGGCGAACACTTCGATGGTTCCTTTCAAATCGCCCATGGAAATTGTTTCTGCAACCACCAAGCCCTCAACTTGGTGAAACATGGGGCTATGAGAGGCGTCCATGGCATCCCGTCGAAAACATTTTCCGGGTACAACTACTTTAAAAGGGGGTTGAATTTTTTGCATAATTCGAATTTGAGCCGGTGAGGTATGAGTTCTCAATAAATATTCTTTATCGAGAAAAAAAGAATCCTGAGCATCCCGGGCGGGATGATCGGGTGGAAAATTCAGAGCTTCAAAGTTGTAGTACTCACTTTCAATTTCCGGTCCTGACTCAATTCGAAAACCTAAACTTTGGAAAATAGTTAGGATTTGATGCAGAGTTAATTGAATAGGATGGAATGACCCTACCCAAGGTTTTTTTCCCGGTAGGGAGATATCAACCTTAATAGACGTTTTTAATGTCTGGGTAAGTTCTTTTAATTTCTCCTGAAGTTGATTATCTATCAATCCTTTTAAATGATTGATTTTTTTCCCCCAATCCTTTTTTTCATCGGAAGAAAGCTGAGTTATTTCTTTAAATAATTCATTGAGCTGTCCCTTCCGGCCTATATATTTCCCCTTTATACGATTTAAATCATCAAGGGTTTTTGTCTGTTCAATTTCATTCTGAAATTTTTCAAGAACATTGTTTAAATTAATCAACACCTCTTCCTCCCATCGACAATATCAACCAGAGGTCCACTCGCGAAAAAACCATTAAAATAAAATGCGATACCATTTGGAGAGTGGTATCGCATTTTATTTTAACTTTCACCTTAATAAAAGAATTAGGTTGCTGACTTGGCAACCTCAACGAGATGCGCAAATGCCACTGGATCCGTTATGGCAATATTGGATAAATTTTTCCGGTCAATCTCAATACCGGCTTTTTTTAGAGCAAATATAAACTGGTTGTATTTTAACCCATGTTCCCGAACTGCAGCATTAATACGAACGATCCATAAGCGTCGGAAGTCTCTCTTTTTGTTTTTCCGATCACGATAAGCATAGAATTGAGACTTTAAAACTTGTTCATTTGCTCGCCGATAGGAACGGGAACGAGAACCCCGATAACCACTGGCTAATTTCATTATTTTCTTTCTTCTTTGTCGTGATGCCACACTATTTTTAACTCTTGGCAACGAAAATCACCTATCTTTCCAACCAAATTTCACTTATTCAACCCTGGCTTTTTTATAAAATTCATGCACTATAGTCTATTTGAAAAGTACTGATGCCCATAATCAAGCATAGGGTAAAAGTTTCTTAATCCGCTTTTCTATACTTTTATCAACAATCACCGTTTTACGTAGCCGTCTTTTACGATCTTGTTCTTTTTGATGTAAATGATGGCTCTTTCCTCCCTGAGCCACCTTTATTTTTCCTTTCGCGGTAATCTTTACCCGTTTGGCCAGACCGCGATGGGTTTTCATTTTTGGCATAATTGATCCTCCTCATTTCTTGGGAGCAATGGTCATGGTAAGATTCCGACCCTCGTTTTTTATTTCCTGCTCGATTTTGCTGATTTCATTCAAATCATCAACTATTTTTTGGAGTAATAATACCCCTTTATCGACATAGGCAGACTCTCGTCCTCGAAACCGAATAGTAAATTTGACCCGATCGCCATCTTCCAGAAACCGGATAGCACTTTTTAATTTTACCTGATAGTCGTGTTCATCGATTTTTGGCCTCATCTTGAGCTCTTTTAGCTCAGATACTTTCTGTTTCTTTCGAGAGGATTTTGCCTTCTTCTCTTTTTCATATTTAAATTTACCAAAATCGATAATTTTACAAACTGGTGGGTTCGCTTCTGGGGCAACTTCAACCAAATCATAACCAGCTTCTTCTGCCAACTCAAGGGCTTTTTTGATAGGTACAACCCCCAGTTGTTCTCCTTCGAAGGAAATCAATCTGACTTCCCGAGCTCGTATTTGATTATTAACGCGATATTTTACCTCGATATGTATCGCCTCCTAATTATTTTTCCAAGGGCTTATATCTCTACTCTATTTCTGGTTAATAAATAGAACACCTTATTATGCAATGAGAATTGAAAAAAATCAATGGATTGATTGGATTGGTTTAAGATATTAGCGAGACAAAAATATCATATAATACCGTCAGTCGTCAATATCATCGGGGTACTAATTGCTAAGCTTCCTGGGTAGTGACAAGCAACAAAATGACCATTTCCTTGATCAACTAAAAGAGGTTCTTCTTCAGAACATTTTTTTTGAGCTACTGGACAACGCGGATGGAATCGGCATCCGGAAGGAGGGTCAATCGGGCTGGGTACATCTCCTGGTAAAATTATCCTCTCAATGTGATAATCGGGATCAGGAACGGGAACGGCGGAAATCAAAGCGACAGTATAGGGATGAAATGGTGTTCTAAAGAGTCCATAACGAGGAGCTATTTCAACCGCTTTTCCTAAATACATGACCATAATTCGATCACAGACATGTTTAATTACCGAAAGATCGTGAGAAATAAAAATGTAGGTTAAATGAAACTCTTCTTTTAGATCTATCATTAAATTCAATATTTGAGAACGGATGGAGACATCAAGAGCAGAGACCGCTTCATCAGCAATAATCAACTTAGGGTTCATAGCCAGAGCTCGGGCAATACCAATCCGCTGTCTTTGCCCTCCCGAAAATTCATGAGGGAATCGGTTTACACCATCGCTTTGAAGGCCAACTTTTTTGAGAAGATTCATAACCATGACCGATCGCTCCTGGGATTTTCCAATCTTATGGATGTTCATACCTTCTTCGATTATGGATCCTACAGTCATTCTTGGATTTAAGGAACTAAAAGGATCCTGAAATATCATCTGGAGGTTTTTTCGATATAGAATGAATTGGGATTGGGGAAGATTATGAATTTCTTTCCCATCAAAAATTATCTGCCCGGAAGATGGTTCGTATAAACGCAGTATAGTTAAACCCAAGGTGCTCTTTCCACAACCGGATTCTCCAACAATACCGAGAGTTTCACCAGCATATACTTCAAAACTAATATCATCAACTGCTTTTACCCACCCAATTGTTGAACGGAAGACGCCAGCTTTAACTGGGAAATATTTTTTTAAATTTTTTATTTTTAAAAGAGATACATTATTCATAGATTTTGCACTCTTCAATTGAGTGTTGGTTTATTTTTTTCCAGTGATGACAATAAACAAAATGGTTTAAATCTACATTGCTTTTATTTGGTTGATTTACACATTGCTCATCTTCAAAGGAACAGCGGTTTCGGAACCGACATCCTTCGGGAAATTGTGAAGGATCGGGGACCATGCCTGGTATTGAATCAAGTTTTTCCTGCTCGATATCCAACCGAGGTATAGAATGGAGCAAACCAATGGTATAAGGATGGCAAGGATTTTTAAAAATATCATGACGGTTTCCCTCTTCGACTATTTTTCCAGCATACATTACAACAATTCGTTTCGCCATAGTAGCGACAATTCCTAAATCATGGGTGATGAGAATAACTGCCATATTAAGCTGTCTTTGAAGGCTGATCATTAATTCAATAATTTGTGCCTGGATGGTTACATCCAAAGATGTGGTTGGTTCATCGGCAATTAAAAGCTGAGGATGGCAAGAGAGTGCCATGGCAATCATACCTCTTTGTTTCATTCCTCCTGATAATTCATGAGGATATTCGTTTAATCGTTTTTCTGGATCGGGAATTCCTACCAGTTTAAACATTTCAACCGCCCGTTTTCGGGCTTCATGATGGCTGACTTTTTGATGAAGAGAGATTGCCTCAATAATTTGGTCACCGATGGTATAAACCGGATTGAGTGCAGATGAAGGTTCTTGAAAAATCATTGAAATGTCTTTTCCACGGATACTTTGCATCTGTTTTTCAGATAATGATAATAAATCAGAATTATTGAAATTTATTTTTCCGCCAACGATTTTTCCATTCGAATCAATCAATCGCAGGAGGGCTAAAGAGGTAACACTTTTTCCACATCCTGATTCACCAACCAAGGCAATGGTTTCACCTTGGTAAACTTGGAAACTGACATCATCCACAGCTTTGAGTTCTTGACCATAATCGTTATAAAAATATACCTTAAGATTTTCTATATTAAGGATAGGGTTATTGGTATTCATGATTGACTCCTCATATCCTGAGCCGAGGATCAAATACATCTCGAAGGGCATCCCCGACTAAGTTCCAAGATAGAACAAAAAGAACCATCGCTGCACCAGGAAAGACAGTAGAGTACCAATAACGTAGAGCTTCACCTTGTCCTCCTAACATCCAGTTTCGAGAATAATTGAGAAGTGCTCCCCAATCGGAATACCCTTGTGGAGCTCCAACTCCCAGGAAACTGAGGGCAGCAGCTGTAATAACTAATGAACCCATCCGCATTGAGGCTTGTATCAATACTGGAAAAATTGTATTGGGAAGGACATGGCGGATGATGATCAAATAATTTTTTACTCCAAGGGCTTTAGCTGCCATGACATATTGTTCTTCTTTCACTTGAAGAATATTACCTCGGATTAAACGGGCTGGGTACATCCAGCCGAAAATCGTCATGGCAATCATAACTTTATTCAACCCGCTTCCTAAGATAGCAGCTAATACCAGAGCTGCAACTAAAAAAGGAATAGCCATAAAAATATCGGTGATTCGCATGAGGATTTCATCGAAAAGTTTACCATAATACCCGGCTATTGATCCGACAAACAGACCAATGAGCGTTGAAACTACAGTGACTATTATTCCAACACGAAAAGCGGTTCGAGTACCCCAGATTACTCCATAAAAAATATCTCTTTTCCCTGCTACCCCAAAAAGGTGTTCCGGTGAAGGAGGTTGAGGGCTTGAAGTCCAAGTGACAATGGGCATCATATAGGGATCTCTCCCCTCTTTGGGAGGAGCTATAAAAGGAGCAAAGATGGCTATTACGATAAATATACCTAAGAGGACAAAGCCAATAATTGCTGAAGCGTTTAAAAATAGTTTCTTTATAATCCGATGGGTTTCCGACTTCATTTTTCTAGTCCAACCTAACCCTGGGATCAATATAAGCATAAGAGATATCAACCAGAAGATTCCCAATAATCAATATAAGTCCAAAAAAGAGGACACCACCCATAATCGAGGCATAATCTAATTGTTGAGCTGCTAAAGCTAAAAAGCTTCCTAAACCGGTTCGATTAAATATTGCTTCAACAATTACCGTTCCTGCCATCAATCCGACAATAGTTTGGCCACTCACGGTAGCAACTGGTATCATGGCGTTTCTTTTAGCATGTTTATTGATGACGACCCTTTCATCTAAACCTTTGGCCCGCGCAGTTCGGACATAATCCCGTTGGAGAACGTCAAGCATGGAGGATCGGGTAATACGAAGAATGTAAGCCAATTGAACATAGGTTAAGGTGAGAACCGGACCAACGAGATGCCGTAAGGCATTTACAAAAACATCCAATCTTCCATTAAGAAGCGCATCAATAGTTGTCATACCGGTAAAAGACCTAAAGCTGGTGGATTTAACAATGCTTTCAGCCCAGAGACTTAAATTCCCTGGAGGGAAAAGCCCCAGTGTGCTATAGAAAATCATGAGAATGAATAAGCCAAAAACAAAATCAGGGAAGGACCATCCTACCACGGCAAAAATCCGCAGCGAATGATCCAAGGTACGATTGTGGTGGAGTGCAGACAGGACTCCCATCCAGGTTCCGATCAAGATAATTGGGATGGCGGAAAATAACGTCAGTTCCAAGGTATAGGGAAAACGCTGGAGTAAAGCCTGTAAAACCGGTGCTTTTCCAACATAGGACCATCCTAAGTTCCCTTGAAGCAGATTTTTAAACCATCTTCCGTACTGAATAGGTATCGGATCATCGAGGCCGTACATAGAAATGAGCTGATCAACATTTTCACTTTTTAAGCGGTCAGGGCTGCTGATGAAGGTAGCTAACCGCTGATAGGGACTGAGCATACCAATCATGGAGAAAACGATAAGAGAAATACCAAAAAGAGTAATAGGTATAAATAAAACTCTCCGTATAATATAAAATATCAAAACCATCAATCCTTCCACTCCGGAGGGGAAAACAATTCCCTCCGGAGAACAATCATTATTCTTCAATCATTTATTCGGCTTTATAAATCCCATTATAATTAGCTTCGCCTGATTGTATTGGATTGAATTCCCATCCTTGGACCCAGGTTCTCATTGGGAAGAGCGCTATCTCTTGATAGAAGGTAAGACCTAATACATTTTCGTAAGCGATTTTTTGAATTTCTTCATACATAGCTTGCCGCTTCGTTGCATCGGTTTCAGAGATGGCCGCTTCAATGATCGGATTTAAATTTTCTTGAGCAAATTTAATATAGGCTTCTCCCTGGGGCCCACCATAGACTCCATTGCTATGGAAATAAGTGAAAATGAAGTTATGGGGATCGGGATAATCAGCAATCCAGCCAATGACAAAGGCGGGTAATTTGCCGCTTTTATAAGCATCCAAGTAATTTGGCCACTGAACTCCCTGCACATCAATTTTAAACTTTGGGTTGAGGGATTCAATGTTTTCCTTAAACATTTCACAGGCGGTTTGTCGAGCATCATTCCCGGTATTGTAAAGCAAGGTCAGCTTAAAACCATTTTCCCAGACCTTGCCATCCCAAGCTTTCTTGAATTCTTCTTCGGCTTTAGCCAGGTCGAATTCAAACTTGGGAAGATCGGCATTGTATCCCAGCATGCCAGAAGGAATAACTGATGGGGGTCGCTCCCCATATCCTAATAAAACTTCCTGGATCATGGTGTCATAATCGAAAGCGTAACTAAAAGCACGGCGACAATGGATATCACTAAAGAAATCAGCTGGGATACCATTGCCATCAAGAACTCCACTTCCTAAGAAATCACTGGTTTTATCAACTGTCCAGTTAAAATGGAAAGCAGTCACGGTGATTCTCTTGCCACTTTCAATTTTAAGATCTTTTAAGTCTTTAACCTGATCGAGATACTGAGCTGGCATATAAATCTGGTCGGCATCTCCAGCTTCCAACATAGCCCGGCGTGTGCCCCACTCGTCAATTCCCCAGTCAATAATCTGGGCAATTTTGGCCTTTTCTCCCCAATATCCATCAAAACGGTCCAAGGTAACCTTCTGTTGGGTACGGTCCCACTCGGTAAATTTGAAAGGTCCAGTACCATTGGCTTTGTCATATATTGGCGAAGACTCTTTTTTTACATTATAGTGTTTCCACCATCCATCAGCATTCCCATCCCAGCAGCCCCATTCAACGCAGGTCTCTTTGTCAAGGATGTTGCTCCAGTAAGCATGTTTCGGCAGAATGTAAAGAAATGGTGCAAAGGGACGTACCAGGTGGAATACCACTGAATTATCCTGAACTTCAATAACCGGATCGATAACTTGTTGATAAAATTCAATCAATTTGGCAGCATCGTCGGGATTAATTAAATTACCGTTTTCATCAACCATCTCAGTGAGAGGAGTTCCAATTTTATCGGCAACCAGCTCATCAAGGGTTTGGGAATCAAATAAGGCTTCAATAATCATCCATTGTGGTCCGTTGGCTGGATCAAAAAGGATATTTCGCTCGAAGGTATATTCAACATCTTCGGGAGTAAAATCGTTCCCATTGTGAAATTTGACACCCTCTCGAATCGGGAATCGGTAAGTTGTTCCGTTATCCTGGATCAGACCATTTTCAACTGTAGGGATTTCGGTTGCCAGTATGGGAATAAATTTTTGAAGGTTCACTCCATCATAAGAAATGAGATTTTCATAAATATAAGTTAACACCTCACCACTGGCATTATCATAGGCATATCCAGGGTCGAGCGTATCTGGTTCACCAATATGGAGATACACATAAGTATCGGGATTTTTTATTTCGGCAAAGGCAACCGAAATTCCTAATACAAAAACCAATAACCATGTCAAAACCAAAATCTTTTTCAATTTTTATGCCTCCTTATTATAAAATTTTTACTAGCCTTGGATTATTCGTTATTCCGGGAATTCTTCCCCTTTTGGCAACCCTTTGGCCAGCTACTTCTTTAATATCCATGGTCATATCAATTGGAGAATGCCCACTGATATAGCTCCCGACACCGAAAATATCAGCATGATCATGGAACAGACGTATTTTTTCAGGAGTTATACCACCAGAAACCACTATTTTTACTCTAGGATATCCAGCTTGATTTAATCTTTCACGAACTTCCTTTACCAGGGATAGGGTAACCCCTCCCCTCTCCTCGGGGGTATCGAGACGGATCCCCTCCAGTTTTTGATCCAGGATTAGAGCTAAACGAAGTGATTCTTCGGCTTCGTCCTTGAAGGTGTCGACTAAAATGATCCGAGGAAATTCGCTGGGTATACTTTCATCAAAGGCTTTGGCTGATAATACCGTATCCCCACAAATGAGGATCGCTGCATGGGGAATGGTCCCCCCGGGAGTTTTTCCGGCAAGTTTTGCTCCTAGAATGCAGGCAGCACTATCAGCTCCTCCAATCAGAGCTGACCTTTCCATAACCGGTGCTACCGAGGGATGAACGTGTCGAGCTCCAAAACAGAGAACCGTCTTTTTTCCAGCTGCTTCTTTGCATTCCCGAGCAGCGGTTGCCCACCCAGCACTATGGGCAAGTATTCCGAGTAAAGGGGTTTCGAAAACGCCAAATTCTGAATAGGGACCTTTTATTCTCAAAACCACCTCCCTTGAATCGAAGGAATCACCTTCCTGTAAGCTCCATAATTCTATCTGACTATGGGACAGAAGTGAGAGAACTTCCGGCAAACCACAAAAAATCCCCGGATGCCGCGCAAAAATTTCTGCGACTACCGGGGTTTGATCGAGCTGAAGATGGCGAAGAATTTGTTGAGCGCTGACAAAATAAATGTCAGTCGTATATCCCTGCATTATCTCATCATGGGTTGCAGATAGAAATAGCCGTTTTGAATCAGGATGATAATGAATCACTTCCTGTAGATCATTAACCCATTGTTTTTGTGACACCTTGTCTTCCACCTCTTCTCAGGTCAGAAGAAAGGCAAAAATTAATGATACTACCATGAAAGCCACGGCAAAAAAAATGGTTAACTTTCCCAAAACCGGCAGGTTTTTAAACTTACTACTCCGATCGGCACGGGTCATTCCTCCAAAAATACCCCCTCCCATGCCGGCTTTACGAGGTTGAAAAATAACCACCAAAATTAAACCAACCGAAATAAAAATTTGAATAATCATCCAAGCTTGCATATCGACTCTCCTCTATTGGGAAGCCCTTAAGCTTTCTAATATAATTTTATTGAACTTGGTTGGATCTAAGCTAGCTCCGCCCACCAATGACCCATCAATATCCGGGTCTTTCATGAAATCAAAGACGTTCTCTGGTGTTACACTTCCACCGTATAAAATCCGAATCTGTTCAGCAGTTTTTTCACCAAATTTTTTGGTTAATTGTTGTCGAACGTAATAAATAACTTGATGAGCATCCTGGGGTGTGGCAGCTTTTCCAGTTCCAATAGCCCAGACTGGTTCATAAGCAACCACCAACGACAAAGCTTCTTCTTTGGTAAGGTTGGTTATTCCATGTGATAGATGGTCAAAAACAATTGCTTCGGTCTGACCTGCTTCTCTTTCCTCTAAGGTTTCCCCAACACAAAGGATGGGGTTAAGCCCAAAGTGAATTGCTGCTTTGACTTTTTTACCGATATCTTCAGAAGTTTCTCCAAAGATATGACGCCGTTCCGAATGGCCACAAATGACATACTGACAGTGTACCGCCAGAAGCATAGGGACAGAAACCTCTCCAGTGAAAGCCCCTTTGGTTTCCCAGTGACAGTTTTGAGCTGCTAATTTTACACCGGTGTGAGCTAATTTTTGGGAAAGAGGATAGAGAGAAACAAAAGGTGGACAGAGAATAACCTCAATATCTGAAGTATTTGGGGATAAACCAAGAAGAGCCTCGGTAAATTCCGAGGCTTCTTCTGCAGTTTTATTCATTTTCCAGTTACCGGCTGCAATCGGGAGTCGTGACATATTGGCACTCCTTATTTCATAACCCAATTAGTTAAATCAACGATTCGGCAAGAATAGCCCCATTCGTTATCATACCAAGCACAAACTTTTACCAGATTACCACCGATAACCAAGGTGGATAATGCATCAATTGTTGCCGAGTTTGAGCAATGGAGAAAATCTATTGAAACCAGTGGGAGATCGGTATATCCCAAGTAATCTTTGAGGTCTCCACTTTCCGAGGCTTTTTTAAAAGCAGCATTGACTTCTTCAGCCGTGGTTGGTTTTTCAACAGTTGCTACGAGATCGACAATTGAAACATCCGGAGTGGGAACTCGGACGGCGAAGCCATTTAATTTTCCTTTTAAATCAGGAATTACTTCACCCAAAGCTTTTGCTGCACCGGTTGTCGTTGGTATCATTGACATTCCAGCGGCACGAGCTCTCCGAAGGTCCTTGTGAGGAAAGTCGAGTATGACCTGATCATTGGTATAAGCATGAATGGTAGTCATAAGACCACTGAGGATTTTAAAGTTATCGTTGATGATTTTGGCGACTGGAGCTAAACAGTTGGTGGTGCATGATGCATTAGAAATGATATTATGCTTATCTTTTTGATAATCTTTATGATTGACTCCCATAGCAATGGTAATATCAGGTTCTTTGGCTGGTGCAGAAATGATTACTTTTTTTGCTCCTGCATTGATATGGTTGGAAGCGCCAGCTCGATCGGTGAACTTTCCAGTCGATTCTATGACCAGCTCAACACCTAAGTCTTTCCAAGGAAGCTGAGAGGGATCTCTTTGGGCAAATACTTTGATGGGCTTTCCATCAACTACGATGGTATCGTCAGTAGCTGATACTTCGTTAGGTATCTGACCATGAACTGAATCATATTTTAAAAGATGTGCTAAAACTTTGGTGTTGGTCAGGTCGTTCACTGCAACAACATCAAACCCGCCCACTTCAAGCATCCTTCTGAATACTAAACGTCCAATCCTACCAAATCCATTAATTCCAACCTTCACTTCGAATACCTCCCTTATATGAAAATAGATAATCATTATCACTAATTAGGTTTCTATTATACAACATCGAAAATTCTCGTCAAATACTATCCATTGGAACTCAACATTAATTGCCAGATACCAAAAACTGCTTCCTTTCCCGTATTGCCGATTTACCCAGGAAGAAAATTATCGATGGATATCAGCAGAAAAAACGAAGAAAGGCGTGCTTGAAGCACGCCTTTGGAGATCAAATTATTGCTATTTCAGTGTCCGATTTGAATAGATGCATCTTTGAAGTGTCAACAGCAACCTTGAGGTCATCGCCAACACCAGTTCGAGTTTGCATATCAAGAACTGC
Source organism: Atribacter sp. (assembly GCF_035418125.1). Classification (NCBI taxonomy): domain Bacteria; kingdom Pseudomonadati; phylum Atribacterota; class Atribacteria; order Atribacterales; family Atribacteraceae; genus Atribacter; species Atribacter sp. The sequence goes on from NZ_DAOLQM010000026.1 coordinate 14,738, forward strand.
CACCAAAGTATGGGGTCCAGTGGTGAGATAAATGATTTGTTCTGAACCTAAAGGTTCAACAACATCAACGGTAGTAGCAATAGTCGCTCCAGTTGTTGCCGACTCTTTGCTCACTTCACTATCAAAAAGATCTTGGGGTCGAATTCCTAGGGTTAATTCCTGGTTAACGTGAGGAAGCAGATTTTCTTTAAATTCAGCAGGAATGGTGAGTTTGAAAGATTGACCGTCGAGATAGAGATCGTCCCCTTCTTTTTTCAATACAACATCGATGAAGTTCATTGAGGGAGTTCCAATAAAACCGGCAACGAACTTATTGACTGGCTTGTTGTATAATTCAAGGGGACTTCCTACTTGCTGGACTAACCCATCACGCATGACAACAATCCGATCACCCATGGTCATGGCTTCAGTTTGGTCGTGAGTTACATAGATCATGGTGGTTTTTAACCGATCATGTAACTTTGAGAGTTCGGCTCTCATTTGAACTCTCAATTTAGCGTCCAGGTTGGAGAGAGGTTCGTCAAACAAAAATACTTTAGGATGACGAACAATAGCTCGACCAACAGCAACACGCTGTCTTTGACCACCGGAGAGTTGTTTTGGTT
>NZ_DAOLQM010000027.1:0-15312 GCF_035418125.1 Atribacter sp.
CATCTTTTCCACCCACGTCCCTTCTTCCTGAGAAAAAGTACTCCGCACCTGGACTCTTACACCATAGACCTGAGAAAAGTCAACTGAACGAATTTGTAATACCTTGGCACCTAAATTCGCCATCTCGGACATCTCATCATAAGATATCCGATTGATTTTCCTGGCTTGGGGCACTATCCTTGGGTCAGCAGTATATACCCCATTTACATCGGTAAAAATCTCGCAATATTCAGCAGATAAAGCTGCCGTCAAGGCACAAGCAGTAGTATCGCTCCCTCCACGACCTAAAGTCGTGATATCATAATCCGAACTCATCCCCTGAAAGCCAGCAACAATGACCACCTTGTTTTCATCAAGGTGACGAAAAACCCTTTGGGGATCGATGGTTATAATCTTCGCCTTGGTATGGAAATTCGAGGTATGAATGCCGGCTTGCCCGCCGGTCAGAGCTATCGCTTCCTGACCTAAAGCATTGAGCGCCATGGAAAGCAGGGCAATAGATACCTGTTCCCCGGTTGATAGAAGCATGTCTAATTCTCGATCGGGTGGCGAAGGGTGTATTTCTCGTGCCATTTCCATCAGCCGGTCGGTGGTTTTTCCCATGGCTGAAACCACCACCACCAAGCGATGTCCTTGATCCACATAGGATTTTATCCGGCAAGCTACCGATTTTACCTTATCCAGATCGGCTACTGAAGATCCACCATATTTTTGTACAATCAGACTCATGTTTGTTTCACTCGAATTCCTTGCTTCTGCCAATTTACTTTTTTTATAACCAGATTATTGGTACCTTTTTGAGCAAACAGTTCACTGATCTTTTTTTCATCGGAGGAGGTGATCGGTTCCCGAAGCATCAAGAGTATCGTCGAGCCCGAACCACTAATAACCGCCTCTCCCTTCCCCTTCTGATGTAAATAATCACGGACTTCAAAAAAACCCGGTATTTTTTGCCCCCGAAAGGGCTGATGAATAGCGTCATCCAGGGCAGAAAAAAAGCCTTCCCGATCTTGACGACAAATGCTCCCCATCAAATAGGCAATTCGAGATAAATTAAAGATGACATCTTCTCGTGAATAGTTAGCGGGAAGAATCTTTCTCATTTCCTCAGTAGAGAGGGTATATCCCGGAATACAAGCAACGAGATAAATAGTATCAAAAAAGGGGAATTTTTGATAGTGTATTTGTTCACCATTTTTCATGGCTATCGTTAAACCACCAACCATGGCAGGGATGACATTATCAGGATGCCCTTCAATCTGAGTGGCGAAATGAACCATATCTTGAATTGAAAGTACCCTTCCATTCAACTCGTTAACAGTGACTACCGCCGCGGAAATACAAGCCGCGCTACTTCCCAACCCCCGGCAGACTGGAATCTGGTTGAATGCTTCAACTTCCAAGCCTTGTTCGGGAAAATTCTTCATTTTTGTAATCTTTTTAACGGTTTTAAAAAATAGATTCCGATCGTCTTCGGGGAGACAACTTTCTCCTTCGCCTCGATTTCGTATAATATATTTGTTCTCTTTAATGGGTTGAACTCGAACAGTATAAAAGAGATCCAGAGCCATTCCCAAGACATCAAATCCACATCCTAAGTTGGCGGTGGTTGCCGGTATGCTGACTTCAATCATGCTTTTCTCCAGATAATCCAAGGCGATCAACGATTGCCTCTTCCGATGCTTCCAATTCTTCGATTCGATCCCGGCATTGTTCTATGGCGATATCAGGATCTTTCAGCCCGTGACCGGTGAGTACACAAACAACCGATTCATTTCCCTGGAAAAATCCGGCTTGATTTTTTTTCAATACACCAGCCAAAGAAGCCGCTGAAGCAGGCTCAACAAATAATCCTTCTTCCCCGGCTAACATTCTCTGCGCTGAAAGGATTTCTTCATCGGTTACCGCTTCAATGCTCCCCCCCGACTCATCGCGGGCGTTGATTGCCCCTTTCCAGCTGGCGGGATTCCCAATCCGTATTGCCGTGGCAACGGTATGAGGTTTTTCAACCGGTACCCCAGTTACCAATGGGCAAGATCCTTGAGCTTGAAACCCAATCATCTTGGGTAGGACATTGATTTCTTTTCGGCTAAAAAGTTCTTTAAAACCCTTCCAATAGGCGGTTATATTCCCAGCATTGCCAACCGGTAAAGCCAGATAATCAGGCACCCCTTGCATCCAATCAACGATCTCGAAAGCGGCGGTTTTTTGGCCCTCAATTCGAAAGGGATTGATGGAATTCACCAATGCCACCGGATAATGCGAGGTTATGGAACGGACGATCGTCAAAGCCTCATCAAAATTTCCCTTGATAGCAATAACCCGTGCTCCATGCATCAATGCTTGTGAGAGCTTCCCTAAGGCAATTTTACCCTGAGGAATTATGACGATACAGGCAACTCCCGCCCGCCGGGCATAAGCAGCCGCTGAAGCAGAAGTATTCCCAGTTGAAGCACACATGATCACTTTCTTCCCTTCTTCAACTGCCTTAGCAACTGCCATGACCATTCCACGGTCTTTAAAGGAACCAGTTGGATTCATTCCTTCAAATTTAAAAAAGAGAGATTTTAATTTTAACTGCTTAACAATATGTTGAGACCGGATAAGAGGAGTATTCCCTTCCTGTAAAGTTAATTCCGGTGTCCTAGGAGCTACAGGAAGATAGTCAGCAAAATGCGAAATAACACCAGGCCAGTACAAGAGCATGCCTCCTTGATCATATTAAAATAATTGTGATAAAGAATATCATAAAATCCTTGATTTGTAACATCTTGATTTCTTTTCGCCAAGATTTCCTTACCAATCGGTTTCATTGACAGAACCGACTAAAAATCATACTATTTTGATATCCTTAGAAAGGTAGTGTGCTATCTCATGAAAATTTCAACCAGAGCTCGTTACGGATTAAGATTATTAGTCGATTTAGCCGAACATTCAGGGAAAGACCCGGTTAAATTAAAAGATATCTCTCAACGTCAGGGCATATCCCTCAATTACCTTCGGCAGCTTATCATGCCCCTGGAATCGAATAAGATCGTTCGAAGCATCCGTGGAAACCGAGGTGGATATCTATTAGGGAAAAAACCTGAAGAAATCAACCTGCTGGACATCATGAACCTGTTAGAAGGCCCAATTGATTTAGTCGATTGTGTTCATAACAAAAACCTTTGCCAAATATCGGATACCTGTCCTACTCGTAAAATATGGGTAGAAATATCGGAAAAAATGGAGCAGTCACTCGTCCAAAAAAGTTTGAAAGATCTGATGGAAAATAACGAAATACACAACTAAATATTAAAACAGGGGGTCGAAATCGATTGTCCAAAAATTACCTGCTGGTCCCATTCTTTTTAGCTTTGATTGTTATAGGATTAGGACTCTCCGGAATTGGGTCGGTCGTTCCCGAAATGACCAAACAGTTTGGTGTCACCTCAGCTGTGATGGGACGGGTATTTCTGTTTCATGGATTGGGGTACTTCATTTCCATCATGATCGCCGGTTTTTTAGGTGACATTATGCAAAAATCTTTCCTGCTTCGGTTGGGATTGTTAATCAGCGCTTTAGGATTTGCCGGAATCGCTTCTTTTCAAGGTTTTTCCCCAGTAATCCTCAGCTTCATGGCAATGGGTATTGGGCTTGGTTTTCTGGACTGCATGGTGAATCCAATTTTAACCGAAATATTTACCAAAAATCCCGGCACCATTCTCAATATTGTCCATGCTTTTTACGGCCTTGGCTCTCTATCTGCTCCTCGACTCTATGCTTTTTTAAGTCAACGACAATATAACTGGCAGAATTTTTATACGTTGGTAACAGTTATCACCGTGGTGGTTTTTATTCTTTTTCTCCTCCCCTTTCTCCCCAAAAGTCAGGGGAAAATGGGATTTCGAAATATTTTAAAAATTTTCCGCTATCGGGCCTTTTGGTTCATGGGAGCCATAACCATGTTCTACTCCGGAGGAGTAACCATCCTGAATGGATGGTTAGTGTCCTATTTCAAAGAAAAAGGATTATCAGTCCCAATTGGAGCGGTTTACCTATCCTTTTTTTGGCTGGGATTAATGGTTGGTCGTTTTGTCCTTTCCTGGATGGTTGATCGAATCGGTCATCTCCGTATGATCCAGCTTAATACCATTGGAGGAATCATTTTTGCAGCTTTAACCATCAGTCTTCCCATATCAGCCATTCTCACCCCTACTCTTCTCTTCTTAACCGGTTTCATGCTCTCAACGATTATGCCGACTACTCTCACTTATGCAGTGGTTAATTACCCAGAAACTGCCTCAACCGCTTCCGGATGGGTCTTAACCAATAATGGGATTGCTACGCTCTTATTTCCGTGGTTTGGAGGAATATTAGCCTCACTCACCAGTTTCCAAACCACTCTGTTGATGGTGCCGATTTTGCTCATCATTATGCTTTCTTTTCAATGGCTCTTAGCAGGAGAAATCAAAAAAGTCCAGAAATCCCCAGTCAAAACCGTTCCCAGTGGCTAATAGGCATAGACTCTACCGTAAGGGCGAGTGGTGGTTGGAAAAACCTTAACGAAGTCATCGCATTTTAACTCAGGAATTTCTAAGCTAAGGTCAGCAGAAAATTCCTGAAGGTACAAATCAAAATCTTCGGGAGTCGGTTTTTCAATGCCGATTCCCGGACCAGCCTGTTCCGGTTGGAATCGCCCACGAATAAACAACTTCCCTCCATTCATTCCCGAAGCAATGAATTTCCCTACTGGGGAACAATTTGAATCGTAACCCAAACCTAATACCACTATTAAACCACCGGCCATATACTCACCAAGAAAATCTCGGCTCGAGCCACCAATCATGATAACTGGATAATCGTCAATGATGGTGTCACCCGACATTCTCGATCCGTCTTGGTTGAGAATGCCAACCAAGGCACATCCGGAAGGTATGCGGTAAAGTTGGTCCTCTCTCATGATTTCTTCACCTCGATCCTTTTTAAAATCAGTGAACAGTGATGAGAAAAATTTCGCCCTTTCTTTATTTTTTCCCATCAAGGGAGAAAGAATTATGGTGTTGCATCATCCAGAGGTTTCGTTATCGGAAGCCGTGAGGATCTGCTGCCCATTTCCTCGGTTCTTCAATATCACCGCTGGTTAAAATTCAAGAATCAAGACCTGACCCCAGAAATTACCTCCTTTGTCGATAAAAAAAGGGCGCTTTGCTCCAACAACGGAGCAAAACGCCCTTGTCTCAATCTTAATGTCCAACACTGGACAATTTTTCTTTATAAAATATAAATAATTTAGATTTCTTGATAAACTAAAACGTCTTAATAAAATTGTAAAAAAATTCTAATAAAAGTGAGTAGTCCTGTCAATTGGAATAACTCAATTTTTTTAATAACGAGTCAGGCTTAAATAAAAACGAGTCAGCAAAATGCCGATATAAGCTAAAAGGTAGGTAATAAAAACAATATTAATTAAAAATCCGACTAGAGGGATAAATCGAATTAACCAAACCAGGAAATAACCAATCACTAATAATGCCAAGGCAAGGATGAAAAATGCAAATACTTCAGCCAGATTTTCATAAACCATACGGAAACTGGTTTTTATGGCACTAAAAGGGTCGTCTCCGCTAATCACTATTGCCGGTAAACAAAAAATTAATAAGAAAGCCAGAAAAAAACCAGCGAAAACAAACCAAACCGAAAAGAATCCAATTAATAATCCCAGACCCAGACAAGCTAAAAGAACATCCGAAAATCGGCTCTGGATAATGCGGTAAACCCGTCGAAAATCGATCAGATTACGGTATTGATAATCCCAGACCAAAGCAATAAGAAAACTCATCCCGAGAAACACGGTAAACATTCCAGCAATTCCTAAACCAGCCAGAGTAAATGATTGTAGGTAGGAGGATATCCATACCAACCGTCTCCCCGGGGTCATGTATAGTATAAGAGAAAAAATCAATGCCGGCGCTGCTGTGGTGAGAATAAACGATGGGCGACTGATTAAAAGACGGAAACTACTCTTGGCTTCATTCCAGAACTCTCGGCTATTAATCATGTTCTTCTCCTATGGGAAAATATTCGACTCAGTTCATATTACTATCATTCATGGGTCATGACAAGTTTTTTACCGAGAAAATTTGAGTTGATGGTATAATACCAAAAAGAAGCATGCCAACCAAAAAAGGGGGATGTGTTTTGAGAAATTTTTTCATGATTTGGTTTTTGATCTTAATCCTTCTTCTGCTCTTTTGTCCAACCAGCTTCGCTTTAGATGCTTTTGATCAAGCACAAATTTATTTAGAAAGTGGGGACATTGACCGAGCCATTCAAATTTTGAAACCTTTAACCAATTCTTCAAATGAAGATGAGCTCTCTCAGGTGGTTGAGGTTTTGTATACTCTTTTCAGTGAAAAAGGCCAAAACCAGGACGCGATTCATGTTCTCCAAATTTTTATCGAAAAATTCCCCCGAACTCAATCAGCCTATTTGTATCGATATTGGATAGCCAAAACCGAAGAAGATAACAAAAAATATCAGGAATCTTTGAAACTTCTACAAAAAATTGTCGCTGAATATCCCACCGATATTGGTGATCCTTTTAATATCCGTCAGCAAGCGATGGAAGATATAGCTCACCATCAAGAAAATTATTTTGGAAACTACACTGAAGCTATCAACAGTTATTTAACTATTTTATCCCAATATCCTGATTTTGAAGAAAAATCGAGAATTCTATTACAAGTTGCTTCCTGCTATGAAAAAATGAATCAATTCGATAAAGCCATGGAATTCTATCAGAAAATTCGCTTTCAAGAAACCGATCCTTATTATCTTGATCTGTCTGAATTGAGAATTGAATATCTTCAATCGGATCCAACTTGGACAAGAAAAAATTCAGCAATTTTAATCAAAGAGCTTGGAGATGCTTTTGCTAAAAAAGACCTTCAGGCTATCGAAAGTTTAGCTAAAAAAGGCGATTTTTGGACGGGTCAAATGTTCAGTGAATTTGAAATTGTGAGATTTTCCCAAATTATTCCCTATTTTTCAACCTATTTAACTCAATCTACCCTCCAAATCCACCCGGCTGAAAAGAAGGAAAATGAGTATTATATTCTAAAAATCACCTCTTGGGGCGATCCTGACTTTCCAATTCTTTATCTCTATATCGAGAAGGGAATTTATGGATGGGAATGGAGCAAAATTGTCCTGTCCAATCCTGAAATCGAGTGTCAGGTAAACAACTTTGATGATACCTAACCTGAAATAAATTTGATATTATTCATTTTTTTTGTAAAATAGAAGGAGTAACTTAAAGTCAGCTAATAATTATAGAATACATATTGATTAGATAATGATATATCAGCCCTCGAAACACCAAGCTGAATCCTCCTCATGTTAGAGGAGTTGAAGGTAACAATTCCTCTGGGGGAGGTTTCATGCCACCTTCTGATTAAAAAAGGTTATTAACTTTAATATATTGTTCTATTCCACAATATACATATATTTATTACCAATGAGGTGATTTTGTGCAAAAACGAGAAGCCTTAAAAAAAAGGACAACCTTTGAAACCGATATTGAAATATATATTCTTCTTGATGGTCAGCGGCAAATCGAACTTGACCTTCCGATTCCTTTTTTTCCTCATTTATTGAAAAGTATGGCATTTTATGCTGATTGGGATCTCAATATAAAAGCTCGTGGTGATGTTGAAGTTGATTTTCACCATCTGGTTGAAGATATTGGGATTGTGTTGGGCGAAGCCTTTCGAACTGCGCTTGGGGAAACAAAAAATATTCAACGTTACAGTACTCAATTCATTGCCATGGATGAGGCTTTGAGTATGGTCTCTATTGATGTTGGTGGTCGATCCTTCCTTAATTACGATGTCTCAATTGGTTCTCAAAAAGTTGGTGATTTTGAGGCTGATCTGATAGAAGAATTTCTAAGGGCTTTTACCAACCACGCACACATTACTCTTCATGGCAAATCATGGTGGGGTAAAAATGGACACCATATCTTAGAGTCTCTTTTCAAGGCTTTAGGAAAAGCTTTTAAAGAAGCACTGATATTAAATGGTAATACAATTCCCTCCACCAAAGGAATCATATAGGAGAATATTAAAAATGATTGTTATTATTGATTATGGAATAGGTAATTTACACAGCGTATCAAAAGCTTTAGAAAAATTAGGGTTTGAAAACCAAATCAGCAAAGATCCGGATTTGGTTGAAAAAGCTCCTGCTCTTATCCTTCCTGGGGTCGGATCTTTTGGTGAAGCGGTTGAACAAATGGAAAAAAATAACCTCATTGATGTTATCTGCAATTCAGTTCAAAAAGGAAAGCCAATTTTAGGCATTTGTTTAGGGCTGCAATTGCTTTTTGAAAAAAGTCAAGAATCGACAAAGAAAAAAGGGTTATCATTCATCGAGGGAGAGGTACGGAAACTTCCTCCAACCAATAAAGTTCCTCATATGGGGTGGAATAAAATTCTTTTTACCGAAAACAACCCGCTCTCGGGATTGATACCCGATGGCCGTTTCTTTTATTTTGCCCATTCTTATTACGTCGTACCGGAATCGAAAGAAAGTATTGTGGGAATCAGCAATTATAACGTGGTTATTCCGGTCATTATCAACCAAGATAATATCTGGGGCGTACAATTTCATCCAGAAAAAAGCTCAAAGTGGGGAATCCATTTTCTTGAAACCTGGGCAAAGAGAGTTATCCCATGATTTTACCCATTCCAGCTATTGATATTATCAACGGGCAGTGTGTTCGCCTGGAAAAAGGCGACTACTCACAAATGAGTATTTACAGCGATTCCCCTCTTGACATGGCGCTGTACTGGGAAGGAAAAAACGCTCCGATGCTTCACCTGATCGATTTAGACGGTGCAAAAATTGGCAAACCAGTTAATTTATCAATATTTTCGAAGATCATTCAATCGGTTCATATTCCAGTAGAGGTTGGTGGTGGTATCCGTAGTCTTTCCACTTTCCTCTCCTATCTCGATGCTGGTGCTCAACGGTTAATCTTTGGAAGTGTCGCTGTCCAAAATCCCAAACTTGTCGAGGATTGCATCAAAAGAAGCCAAGAAAGCGTTGTAGTGAGCATTGACTCCCGAAACGGTTTGGTTGCCCTGCAAGGTTGGACCGAAAAAACCACCATATCCGCCGTCGATCTTACCAACAAGTTAAAAAATTTGGGTGTGATCAATTTTATTTATACTGATATTGAGCAGGATGGTACTCTTCAGGGAGTGAACCTCAACCGTATTCAAAAATACCTTCAAGAAACTGAAGTCCCAACTTTCATTGCCGGAGGAGTTGCCACTTTCGAGGATGTGTTACAACTTAAAAAATTAAAACCTTGGATAAAAGGTATTATCTTAGGAAAAGCACTCTATTCGGGTGCATTACAATTTGAAGAAGTTCAGAAAATTCTTCAGGAGGAAGAAAAGTGCTCGTTAAAAGAATAATCCCCTGTTTAGATGTCAAAGAAGGAAAGGTTGTCAAAGGAATCCACTTTGAAAATCTCAAGGATGTCGGCGATCCGGTCGAGCTGGCCAAACGCTACGAAGAAGAAGGTGCTGATGAATTAGTATTTTTAGATATCACCGCATCCTATGAAAAAAGAGAGACTATGGTGAAGATTGCTGAAAAAGTTGCCCAGAACATCTACATGCCCTTTACCGTAGGTGGTGGAATCAGTACCCACGAACATGTCAGCAATCTTCTCAAAGCAGGAGCCGACAAAGTATCTATCAATACGGCAGCAGTGCTCAATCCCGATTTGATATCTCAACTGGCTGAAAAATTCGGAAGTCAGTGTGTCGTAGTTGCCATTGATGTCAAAAAAACCTGGGACCGCATTACCCGCCGCAGCTATTGGGAAGTCTACATTAATGGAGGGAGAACACCAACCGGGAAAGATGCCATAGCCTGGGCAAGTCAAGTCGAAAGCCTGGGCGCCGGTGAAATTCTTCTCACCAGCATGGATACCGACGGAACACAAAATGGTTATGATTTATTTCTCACCAGGAAAATCGTTGATGGAGTAAAAATTCCAGTAATCGCTTCTGGTGGAGCTGGAAAATTAGAACATCTTCTGACGGTTTTTCGTGAAGGAGGAGCCGACGCTGCACTGGTCGCTTCAATTTTCCATTATAAGAACTTTACTATTCAGGAAGCTAAAGCCTTTCTTAAAAAACGTGGAATCCCAGTAAGGATTGAAGAGCCATGATGAAATCCCTGATTGAGAATCTTCATTTTGATGAAAATGGCTTGATTCCAGCAATCATCCAAGATGAAAAAAGTGGCAAGGTTTTAATGATGGCGTATATGAATGCCGAAGCTTTGGAAAAAACCATCACCACAGGTAAAACCTGGTTTTATAGTAGAAAAAGAAAAACCTTATGGAATAAAGGGGAAACCAGCGGCCATTACCAACTGGTAAAAGATATTTTTATCGATTGCGACCAGGATACTCTCCTGATAACGGTTGAGCAAAAAGGAGCTGCTTGTCATACCGGATTCAACTCTTGTTTCCATCGCCAGGTTTCAGAAAAAGGAATATCTTCAACTCAATCGGAATTGCCTCCTTATGCATTAGCATCATTCCCACAAGAACTTTTTGATGTCATTCAAGAACGAGCTAAGAACCCATCAGCACAGTCTTATACTAGTAAGCTTTTGCAATCGGGAAAAGAAAAAATTCTACGGAAAGTTTCTGAAGAAGCGACTGAAGTCCTGCTGGCTTCATTAGAAAATGATGAACAAAAAAAAGAACATTTACAATGGGAAATAGCTGATCTTCTCTATCACCTTTTGGTCCTCATCCAGCATGAAAAATTAAATTGGTATGATATTATGAATGAGCTTAAAAAAAGACGAAAGTAATCAAGAAAGAATTCAAATTTCCCTCCTCCCACTCGCTCTCGATCTTTTTCTCCTGGTGGGAGAATACTTTCTTCTTTTTTCCTCTCCCCTGGTGGGAGAGGATTAAGGTAAGGGGGAACTTGGATAATCTCCTTGAGCTATATTTCAAAACACTAAACCTGGATCTCAATCACAGGTCTCACCCTCATCCTGACCTTCTCCCATCAAGGGAGAAGGAATAGACAAAACAGAGTCTGAATGAATTATAATATTAAAAAATGGAATATATAATTCATTCTTTAATCTATTGAATAGGTATCTCTTCTTTAAAGTTCGAAAATCTCTTGAATTGAAAAAAACGATATGATATTATGTATGCCGTCGCGTGGGTCCATAGCTCAGCGGTAGAGCAGTCGGCTCATAACCGATCGGTCCCTGGTTCGAATCCGGGTGGGCCCACCAATTTAAAAGAATTAACAATAACCCTATGGCAACTCTACAACAATTACTTGATTTTTTTGAATATCTATATCCGTCCCACTTTGCCCTGCCTGATGACCGAACCGGCCTTCAAATCAAGGGCGACCGGAGTCAAATTTCCCGAGTTTTAGTTGCACTGGAACTCAATCAGGAAGTTTTTCTCAAAGCCCTGAAACATCGAATTGATTTTTTATATCTCCATCACCCTCCAATCTGGAATCCATTGTTTACTTTAACCATTGATGATCCCTGGTGCCGGATGATAACTCGACTTTTTCACGAAGGAATAAGTGTTCTTGCCCACCACACCAACCTTGACATCTACCCTGGAGGAATTGCTGATCAGTGGGTATCGATCCTTCAGCTCCAAGGGAAGGTGAAGTCGCTTTCCCCAAAATCGAGCGCCAGCTTTAAAATCATAACCTATGTCCCACCTAATTATTTAGAAACTGTCGCTCAATCTCTTTTTCAAAGTGGTGCTGGGGTTATCGGTCAATATCGATCGTGTAGTTTTCAGATCGAAGGCATAGGTACTTTTCTTCCCATAGAAGGAGCTCAACCTTTTTTAGGAAAAGTTGGAAATAGGGAAAAAGTCAAAGAAATCCGGATTGAGGTTACCTTCTCAGATCCGAGACTCATCAATCAGTTGGTTGATGCCATTAAATCAACTCATCCCTACCAAAATCCGGTAATCGATATTTATCCACTATGCTCTAACAGTTCTGTTTTTGAAGGCTTAGGTCGTTTAGTTGTTTTAAATCAACCTTTAAAATGGAAATCTTTTATTAAGTACTTAAAACCGTTGTTAAAAAATGAGTCCTCTCTTTTCAATCGGAAAGATTTTGGAAACTCTACCCTTCAAAAAATTGCCTTATGCCCTGGTAGTGGTGGAAGCCTTCTTGATAAAGTGATTTTGGAAAAAGCGGAGGTTTATATAAGTGGTGATTTAAGTCACCATGAAATTGAAGAGTTAAAACTCTATCAAATTGAATATATTCCAGTTCCTCACGGAGACGGAGAAAGACTCGGGTTAAAGATGATCTTTGCAAATCTTAAAAACTCTGCTCTTGAGCACTTGCCTGAGGTAGTGTTTCTTTTTGAGGATGAACTAGACGGAGAAGACTCCAAAATCTCGGGTTAAATACGAAAACTTAATAGTAGTACCAGCAGTTTTTTGTAGATTTTATTGACAAAACCATAGATTAACCATCACAATAAAGGAAGATTTTTTACCTTAGGAGGTTGCCTTTGCTCAATATCTTCGAATGCCTAACTCATCTCCAAAATCTCGATGGAATTATCCTCAATCAAAAAAAGAAAATTACCCAAAAGAATGAAGAAATTCGAAAAACACAACAAAATATCGAAAACAAAAAAATAGAGTGGGAAGACTACCGAAAGGTATATGACAAAGAAAGAATTGAATTATCTCGGTTAGAGCTGGAGCTTAAAGATGTTGAGGAAAAATTAAATAAATCGCAAAATCGGCTATATAGTGGCGATGTTCAGTCTGGGAAGGAACTGAGCCAATGGAAGTCGACCATGGAAAACTACGAAAAAACCAAATCTAATCTTGAAGATTATGTCATTAATCAAATTGATAAAATCGAGGAAATGAGAATTAAAGAAAAGGAAAAAGAACATCAGCTTTTCATTCAACGATTTGAAAAAGATATTGTAAGTCTAAAAAAAGATATTGAGAAAATTAAATCTGACCTTGCCAACAATATTCAGCTGAGAACCGAGGCCATCCAGAATATCCCTGAAGAGGTCCTTTCTCTATATGAGGAGTTACGGAAGAAATTTTCTGATCCAGTTGTGGAAATGGATGGTGATACTTGCCGAGGATGTCATTTGGGACTTCCCTCCTCGGTTGCCAAGAGAGTAAGAAAAAAAGAAGAGATTATTCAATGTCCAAACTGCCAACGTTTAATTTTCTATAAGTAGTTTTTGAAGAATCCATTTTCTTTTCCGCTTAATCTCAAGAAAACTGGTTTGTCTATATTGATCATAAATTTCTTCTTCGATATAGTCTTGATTTTCAAGAGAAACCCTCCTACCAATTGGTGGTATCAGATAAAAAATAAAAACATATACTCAATAACCAAATCCCGAACCATCTCCCTTTATCCAAAGGGAGAGATCTTTATGCGGATTTCTCTTTTTCGTAATTTCGTAATTCATAAATTTTATTCAACTCACGACTCACATCTCACGACTTAATGGATTTATGGATAGTGTATAATAATAAAGGGAAGGTCAGGCAACCGCAGGCGAAAAACCTGAGGAAAGTCCGAACTCCACAGAGCAAGGTACTGGATAACGTCCAGCGAGGGTAACCTCGGGAAAGTGCCACAGAAAAGCAAACCACCTTGGTTTTTTTACCAAGGTAAGGGTGAAAAGGCGAGGTAAGAGCTCACCGATCACCGGGTAACCGGTGTATCTGGAAAACCCTACCTGGAGCAAGGCCAAATAGGAAGGAATGAGGCTGCTCGCTGACCTTCGGGTTGGCTGCTTGAGGAACCGGGTAACCGGTTTCCCAGATAGATGGTTGCCGTTCTCTTTTGAGAATACAAAATTCGGCTTATCGATCTTCCCTAAAAAAAAGAGGGATTAAGTTATCAAAAAGATAACTTAATCCCTCTTTTTTTAAAAGTTGCCAATTAATAGTTATCTTTTTCGCAATATCGAATGCATAGCAATAGATACGATGACAATTAAACCGTATATCAGCTGGGTCCAGAATCCGGTCATACCAATAGCAATGATTCCTGCTTCTAAGCATCCTAAAATAATTGCACCGATAAAGGTACCAAAGACAGTCCCCACTCCTCCATCAACTGGTGTCCCACCTAAATATACAGCAGCTATAGTTTTTAATAGATATCCCTGACCAAGAGTCGGCCAGTAATAGGTTACTTCAAGACTAGCAAGAATACCTGCAAAAGCAGCAAATAAGCCCATTTGGGTAAAAACAATCATTTTTATCCAGTCAACGTTAACCCCCATTACTCGGGCACTCTCCGGATTATCTCCGGTAAAGTAAACATGGGCACCGAAACGATGGCGATTTAAAAAAAACCAAATAAAGAAAGCTATGATCACCGTCCAGATCATCTGAGCGGGAACTAAGCCTCCTAATCTTCCAACTAATAATTTATAGATAAAACTGGTTTTGGTCGGAACCAATGTTTTCCCCAAACCACCACTAACTACCGCAGTAGCTCCCGCCCAAAAAAACTGAGTACCAATGGTGGTTATCATGGACGGAAGCTTGAGCTTGACAATCAATAAGCCATTCATCAACCCGGCACCCAACCCAAAAACCAAAGCCAAAAGTAATCCGATACCCGGACTTCCGGTTCGATGGTAGATCACAGTAAATGCCCAACCGGCAAAACCCATGATCGAAGGAAATGAAAGGTCCATCTCACCAGAGATGACTACCAGAGTTAAAGACAAGGCCATAATGGCAAAGAAGGGGATGGTTGACATAAAAGAATAATAAATATTATAGGATAAAAAAGTTTGGGGGCTTCCTATGGTAAAAAGGATAAAAATCCCAAACAAAACGATGATTACGCTGATTTGAGATTTATTTTCTCTTAGTAATGCCGATCTCATAATCTCCTCCGTACATCCTCAAAAAATGGTACCATTAGATTTTTCAAGTCCCAAACCAATTCTATTTTAAGAGAATCTTCACCTCTGGTTTTTAAGATCAACTTTAAGGCATTTTTGATTGCATTTCATCCTGGAGTTGATCACAAGCAACAGTTGAAGTTCCATTTTCATTTAATTTCCCCGTTCGAGCCACCAAATAAAGTCGGTTAACCAGCTCTTCTAAAGATATTTCATCCTTTCGAAATTGCCCAACAACACTACCTCGGTCAAGGACTACAATGCGGTCGGCAACCGGATAGACATGATAGATATTATGGGTAATAAAAATACATGATTTACCCTTCT
>NZ_DAOLQM010000028.1:0-14909 GCF_035418125.1 Atribacter sp.
ATCGAAACCAATCTCGACGATATGTCACCTCAAATCATTGAATATGTGAGTGATAAACTTTTTGAAATCGGTGCGCTGGATGTCTTTACTACTCCAATTTTCATGAAAAAACAACGTCCGGCTATTAAATTGTCGGTTATCATCCAACCCGACTTATTTGAGAGAGTTAAAAATATTCTTTTTCAAGAAACGACTACTTTGGGATTTCGAGAGTTTCAATTTAAAAAGGTATTCCTTGCTCGCGAAGACCGGTTCGTAGAAACGGTTTGGGGGAAAGTTCGGGTAAAAATAGCCAAACATCAAAAGGGTTTTAGGATAACCCCGGAATACGAAGAATGTAAAACCATTGCTCAAAAATTCCAAATCCCACTTCTTGACGTGATTCGTTCCGTTCACCAGACGGCAACAGAAAGAATTGAA
Source organism: Atribacter sp. (assembly GCF_035418125.1). Lineage (NCBI taxonomy): Bacteria > Pseudomonadati > Atribacterota > Atribacteria > Atribacterales > Atribacteraceae > Atribacter > Atribacter sp. The sequence continues at coordinate 421 of NZ_DAOLQM010000028.1, forward strand.
CTAAACAAGCTGGCCTTTTAAAAAATATTGATCAATCAGGATACATCGCAATAACCTTTACATTTTGCCCCACATTTCTGACAAATCAGCCCCTGAACCAGGGTTTCCCGTTCCTTTAAAGTAACAAAACGCTTAATAATTCTTTTATCTAGTATCCATACCCATTGATCAATGCGTTCATCTAATGAAATCTCGCCAAGTACCAACTTTCTTTTGTCAAAATAATCACGACTAGCCAAGTTGATTCTCTCCTCTATCCAGAAAATTGATATCTTTAGAATTAAGTATTAAGGTAGTAAAGTGATATATGATATAAGATTCCATCCCTAATCTTCGCCTAAATAAGCCTTTCTGACCTTTTCATCATATAGTAAGCCTTTTCCTTCTCCACTGATGGTAATTTTACCAGTTTCCATAACATAGGCAAAATCAGATATTTCCAAAGCAGCCCGAGCATTCTGTTCAATGAGCAAGATGGTGGTTCCTTCCTGATTAATTTTTTTTATGATATGAAATATTTCTTTCACTAAGAGTGGTGCAAGCCCTAATGACGGTTCATCCATCATCAGTAATTGAGGTCGAGACATGAGAGCCCGACCAACTGCTAACATCTGCTGTTCCCCACCACTCAGGGTTCCACCCTTTTGCCAGGTTCTTTCTTTCAATCGAGGAAAGATGGAAAAAATCCAATCCATATCATTTTTAATTTGAACCATATCTTTTCTGGTATAACACCCAAGAATGAGGTTCTCCATAACGGTAAGGTTTGGGAAAATTTTTCTTCCTTCGGGGACCATTGCAATTCCCATTTCGACAATCCGGTGGGTGGGTAACTCGCCAATTAAGCTATCTTTTAATTTGATAGTTCCTGTCTTCGAGCGAACTAATCCAGAAATGGTTCTCAGTGTTGTGCTCTTTCCGGCTCCATTCGCACCAATTAAAGAAACAATCTTGTTTTTATAAACCTCTAAGGATATTCCTTTTAAGGCATGAATCCCGCCGTAATAAACATGGAGGCTATCTATCATTAATAACGGTTGTTCAGCGTTCATTATCCTTCCACTCCCAAGTAGGCTTCAATTACTTTTGGATTATTACGAATTTCATTTGGTGTTCCCTCGGCAATTTTGATTCCAAAATCCATTACCGCTACTCTTTCACAGATTCCCATAACCACTTTCATATCGTGTTCGATAAGAAGAATGGTTAAATTAAACTCCTTGCGGATTCTCTGGATAAAACTCATGAGGTCCATGGTTTCATGAGGATTCATTCCTGCTGCTGGTTCATCTAATAAAAGAAGTTTCGGATGAGTGGCCAAGGCTCGGGCTATTTCCAACCTTCTTTGCTGTCCATAGGGCAAATTTTTGGCTTCCTCTCCCGCCATTCCAAGCAAACCAACTGCTTCTAACAGTTGTTCTCCTTCTGCTCTCATGACTTTTTCCTGACGAATATATCCAGGGGTTTCCCACATGGCACTGAAAAAGGTTTTCTTTAGTTCTTTTTGGAAAGATACCAAAACATTATCGAGCACTGATAAGTTGCCAAATAAACGAATATTTTGGAAAGTTCTGGCTATACCGAGAGAAGTGATAGTATGGGGAGGAAGTTCGTTGAGCTCTTGATTTATAAAAACGACTTTCCCTTTAGTAGGAACATATTGGCCAGTTATCATATTAAATATTGTTGTTTTTCCAGCTCCATTGGGACCAATTAATCCGGCTAAATCTCCGTCTTGAAGTTGAAAATTAAAATCATTAACAGCAATTAATCCACCAAAAATCATCGTTAAACCATTTAAAGAGAGAATTGTATCTATCTTATTGTTCATCTTGTGGTTCCTTTTTCTTAAATAATCTAAAAACCAGATCCCACGATAATTCTTTGGTTCCAAATAGCCCCCGTCGATAAAATATCATCAAAACAACCAACAATGCAGAAAAAACCACCATTCGCATTCCAGGGATGCCAGGAATGGTAAAAGAACCTATGGTATGAGGAGCTTCAACTTCTCGAAGTATTTCTTGAAGAAAGGCAAAAATAAAAGCAGTAACAACTGAACCAGTAATACTCCCCAAACCCCCTAATACAATAATAATCAGCAAATTAAAGGTCATTGCAAAAGTGAACAATGTCGGTGAAACAGTGCTTATTAAAGTAACAAAAAGACCCCCAGCCACACCAGCAAAAAAACCGCTTATGGCAAAGGCTAATAGCTTCATTCGAAAAGGATTGATGCCCATGGTCTGGGCAGCTATTTCATCCTCCCGAATTGCTTTTAAAGCTCTCCCAAAACTGGAATTCACCAGATTCCGAATCAGAAAAACTGTGAGAAATGCCAATCCACCCGTCCACCATAAATTGGTATATTGCGGAAGACCTTTAATGCCCAAAGCGCCGTTGGTTAAGGGGATAAAATTATTCGCTAAAACAAAAATGATCTCACTGAAGCCAAAGGAAGCAATTGCCAAATAATCTCCCCTTAATCGGAGGGTGGGAAAACCGATGAGAAAAGCTCCACCGGCTGCAACCAAACCACCAAGGACTAAAGAAAGAATGAAGAGATAGGATGGAAAAGTTATCACACTAAAAGGCCAAATTAAAGGGGTTAAAAAATAAACCTGTATTTTTTGATAAACCGGTAACATTAACAGGGCAACGGTATACCCACCTAAAGCCATAAATCCGTTCGGACCCAAGGAAAATTGGCCAGCTATTCCGTTGATTAAATTATAAGCAACAGCAGCAATAACATAGATAAAAGCAGTATTTAATATTCTTATCATATAGGCATTCAGGTATTTTTGGGCTAACCATAAGCCAAACAATAAGATGACAAAGAGTATTGCTGTTAGTATATAATCTCTTTTCCCCATTTTTTTCCCAAATCACACCTTTTCTTTTAGAGTTTCGCCCATGATTCCGTTTGGCTTAATGATTAAAAATAGAATTAACAAGCCGAAAACAAAGGCATCTTTATACCCAGTCAAGCTCGGGAAAAAAGCTGCTATGAGTATTTCGGCAAGACCGATAATAAATCCTCCGATCATAGCGCCTACCACATTTCCAATTCCACCAACCACCGCAGCGGTAAATGCTTTCCACCCTGGGAAAATACCCATCAACGGATTGATCTGGGGAAATTTGGCAGCCCACATGACTCCTCCAGCAGCAGCTAATGCCGATCCGAGAGCGAAGGTATAAAGAATGATCTGGTCAACATTCACACCCATAAGTCGGGTGGTTTCCATATCTTTAGCTACAGCCCGCATGGCCATTCCTACTTTGGTTTTATATACAATATAAAGTAAGACCATTAAAATACCGATACTAATGATTGGTACCCAAAAACTCACCCCTTGAATTTTTGCACCGGCAATAACATAGACATTTTTCATAAGGTCAGGGCGAGGAAACCCTTTCGGTCTGGCTCCTAAAACCACTAATCCTAAATTTTCCAAAAAATAAGATACTCCTACGGCAGTAATTAAGGCTGAAATACGAGGTGCTGACCGAAGGGGACGATAAGCTACTCGCTCAATCGTCATTCCAACAATAGCGCACAATACCACACTAATTATAACTGAAAGCCACCAGGGAAGCATAAATATGGCAATCATATAAAAAGCAAAGTAAGTTCCGAGCATAAAAACATCGCTATGAGCAAAATTAATTAAACTGAGGATGCCGTAAACCAGCGTATAACCGATTGCCAATAAGGCGTAGAGACTGCCAAGGGAAAATCCATTCATTAGTTGCTGAAAAAATTGGGTAAAACTCATTTTTAGATCCTCATCATTCAATAAAATGAATCAAAGTATACCGATATATTCTACTCAAAAGACAAAAAGAAAAAAAGGGTTTTAAAAAATAAAAAGGGACAGGAAAGACCTGTCCCTTTTTATTCCCATTTTTATTTGACTTCGATGGTTCCAAGAAGCTTCGCTTTACCACCTTCAACCTGCTTCACTACAACCGGTTTTAAAGCATCGCCTTTTTCAATGGTTATTTTTCCAGTAGTTACTTCTAAGTCTTTGGTGTCTTCGATTGCTGCGGCTACTTTTTCTGGTTCAAATGAGTTAGCTCGTTTGATGGCATCAAGAATGATTATATAACAATCAGCTGCTAAAGCTCCAAAAACACCGGGTTCTTTATTAAATTTTGCCCGATAGGCATCGAAGTATTTTTGGCCGATCTCGGTTAAAGCTTTTTCGGTATCACCGTGAGCGGTGAAATAAAACCCTTCAACAGCATCGCCACCAATATCAACTAATTCCGGAGCATCGGAACCATCGCCACCCAACATTTTCCCTTCATATCCTAAATCACGAGCTTGACGGCAAATCAGTGCAATTTCGGTGTAATAGTTTGGAAGATAAATCACATCCGGATTCAAATTCATAATAGTAGTCAACTGGGCTGAAAAATCCTGGTCTCCAGATTTACAATGTTGAACGGTCAAAACTTCTCCTCCTAATTTTTCATAGGCATCTTTGAAGAAGTTCCCGAGAGCAACACAGTAGTCCTGGGCAATATCGGATAGAATTGCCACAGATTTTGCACCTAAATCCACATAAGCATACTGAGCGGCAGCTAACCCTTGATAAGAATCGATAAAAGTTGCCCGGAAAGAATATTTCTTATCCTGAGTGACCAAAGGATTGGTAGAGGTCGCTGAAATCTGGGGCACCTTTTTTTCTTCACAAATTGGACCGGCCGATAACATACTTCCACTTATTGCTGGGCCGATAATCGCAACAACTTTTTCCTTGTCGATTAAGCGGGTAGCTGCATTAGCCGCTTCTACCTTATCACTTTTATTATCAACCAAGACATATTCGATTTGTTTTCCTAATACTTCGGTTCCAACAATATCCCTTATAAGTTCAATGCCCTCATTGATCATTTGACCATAAGCGGCGACTGAACCGGTCATTTCCAAGTTTGCTCCAATTTTAACCGCATCTTGACCAAAAACCGGAACCGATACTAATAAAAGAATTGCTAAAAATATTCCCAACCATGTTAATCTCTTCAAAGCAATTTCCCCCTTCTTTAATTTTGTATAAAATTATCACCTGAATGAGATTCTTGTCAAGGAAAATATGCACAATAAGCCAAAATCATATAATTTTTTTTAAATACTATCAATTTCACTCCTGAAATGGAAAAAACTATCTATCTAATAACTCACACGGTATTCTTGAATCGCTTCAAACAATGCTTTTAAATTTTCGACTGGTACTTTCGCTTGGATATTATGCACGGCATTCCAAACAAAACCACTATTTTTTCCGAATACTTCGATAAGATATTTCACCTCTTCCCTTACTTCATCTGGTGACCCAAAAGGTAAAGTCTTCTGGGTATTCACTCCTCCACCCCAAAAGGTAAACCATTTCCCAAATTGGTCTTTTAATTGAACCGGATCCATACATGCCGCTGAAATTTGAACCGGATTAAGAATATCAAATCCAGCTTCATGAAGATCTGGAAGAAGAGGATAAATTGAACCACAAGTATGAATAAAGGTTTTCCAGGTTGTATGTTGGTGAACCCAATCATTAACCCTTTGATGAAAAGGTTTAAACAGTTCCCGGTATAAATCTTGAGAAATAAATAGACCATTTTGCGATCCAAAATCAGCTGCTGATATAACAATGACTTGAATTTTATTACCAACTGCCTGAAAAACTAATTTTAAGTTTTCTAAGGCAATTTCGGACATTCTGGCAAAGACATCTTTGATAAACTCTTTTTTGGTTAATAGAGAAATGTACCATTCTTCAAAGTCCCGTATCCCTTTGGGATCGGGAAGACCACATCCAGGTATATGAGCAATATCACTCAAATTGCTCCCTGCCACTCCTCGAAAGATTATCCCATATTGAGCATCTCGAAAAAGGCGTTCAGCTTCTGATTCATAAAAACGCAGGTTTTCTTCCTGAAGAATCGTATATTCTTCCGTTTGATTTTCTACGGTGAGCTCCGATTCTATAACTTCTTTTTTTCGAATCAAAGGATCATGGTAAAAACCTCCGTTGGGCATACAAGCTGAAGGTCGATAGCTTTTATCACCTTTTGGGTATTGAAGAATGTTGCCATTCATATCGGGGACGGTATTAAATTTTTCCGGAACTAAAACCGGTGTTCCATCAAAAAGTTTCCAGGGTTTCCAATTAACATTTTCAAAACCAAAAGAGTTTCCTAAAGTTGGTAAGTCAATGGTATCAATATCGAGTCGTCTTCTAAGTGCTTCATCAACTTCCCCCAGCATGAGGAAAGGATTGATCACCTTGACTGGTTCTCGCGGAGATATCAAACCTAAAGATACCTTCAAAGAATGAAGACAACTGACATGAATTCCAGTAATGCTCGTACTGCCAAGATCGAAAGGTATCCGATCCACTGGCTGATGATTCATTGCTGCTATTAAACGTTCTCGAGAAGTCATGTAATTATCACCTCGATAGATTATATCATTCAAAATGTTGAAATAGAATTTAATTGAAAACCATTCCATCCTATCTATAAAAGACTTTATTCAATAAATGTAATAAAATATTGTAAAAATCGGCATGGATTGAGGAAAAAGGCATGAGATTATTTGCAAAACTTTCTATTTCTTTTTTTCTGGTTTTGATTTTCTCCTTTCCCGGTAAGGGAATCAACCCGCTGTATACTCGTGAAATTCCCCCTGAAACACCCTTTGCGGTGCCACCATCAATTTCTGTTTTTCAAGATCCAGAGACAGGAAACATAGTATCCCAACAGTTGGGAGAAATAAAAATACTTATCAATAAAAATCCCACGCCCAGTCCAGAAGTTATAAAACAACAGATTCTTCCACCGGCTATTTCACCAACTCTGAAGCCAGTCGAAAGGAATGCTGAAATAGAAACACCAATTCCATCACCAGAAAAAGAAATGGTCCCTCTTAAAAAGAACACTAACGAAGAATGGAAATATTTGGGAAGTGGACTTACTGGAAGTTTTCAAAGCGAATTTTCCATTCAAGAAAAGAATATTCGCACCTTACAAATATCTGATTTGCAATTTATTTTATTTCGTTCCAAATATTTACTGAATCAAAACGATTCTAACCGTATGAAAAGGATTATTGAAACAGTCATCCGATTTATCCATGATCAGGGTGATACCATTCCGAATCAAATTCCTCTTAACGTAAATGGAACTTTATGGACTGTTACTATCAATGAGGATGAGTTAATCTGGGGAGTTGATAATATTCAAGAAGAAATACTTGCCGATCCATCGGGTTCTCGGTATTATGTAATTAAAAGGTATTATTATGACTTCCAACAAAGAATTATTGCGGTTGCCCAAATCGGTGATATCCCTCATCAGAAAGATGAAATCGAAACTAAACCCTGGACAGCAATTGTTCTAAATTCACCATTTCAGACTTTGGTTGAATATGCCCAAAATTCTATTCAATAATTTTTCTATTCGTTATATAATTTCAGAGATATTAGCGGGTTAGTCGATAAAAAATATCAAATGACGAGAAAAATTAACCTCTCTTCATAATCAAATTTCTTAGAGTGAGGGAAATAATTTTCAAATAACTAAACTTTTCCTCTTTATTCTCAACCCGAGGAGATTCGGCTGAGAATAAAATATTAGCTCAAGATCATTCTTTTTTACTCGTTGTCTTGATAAAATTAAAAAAACAGGACCTAGTCAATATGCCCATTAATTAAAAAATATTTATAAAGGTCTTGACTATTAAGAGATAATGGGGGATTTTAAGATTATATAACTTTAACTTCTTGGGAGATAACCATAAGGGAGATTCGGACTTAAATGGAAATCAAGAGTGATTCCCTCTATTTTCATGAATTACCTATAGGTTTTTTTGCTATTCATCCTGATGGAAAATTAATAGAAACCAACCGGTACTTCAATCAAATGTTCCAACTAAAAACCAAAGATACCAATTTTTTCCAATTATTTGTTTCACCGGAAGCGAGTCTTGCCTGGCAATCATTATTAGAAAGCAATGAAACCCTCACTGGATTTGAAGCTCAATTTTATACTCAACAACGAAAATCAAAGTGGGTTGAGATAAATACTCGGAAGGTTAAGAATACTTTCAATCAAATATTTTTCTATGTTGGGACTATTCAAGATATTACCAAAAGAAAAGATTCAGAATTGAAAAAAGAAAGTCAGTCGAGTGAACTCCTTACCATCCTTAATCAGATTCCACATCCTCTCTATATCTCCGATCCTGATGGCTATTCCCTCTTATTTGTAAATCAAGCTCTGCAAAAAAAATTGGGAGAAGTTATTGGGCAAAAATGTCATCGTGTTCTTCATGGCTTTCAGTCTCCTTGTATATTCTGTACCAATCACACCGTATTTGAGGATCAGAATTCCGAAACTTTAATATGGGATTTTTTTAATCAAAACGAAAAAAAATGGTATCGATGTATTGATAAAGCCATTCCTTGGCCTGATGGCCGAAAAGTGAAATATCAAATGGCTATTGATATCACCAAAGAAAAACGGACCGAATTTCAATTCAATAAGTTATTGGAAAACCTCCAAAATACCTTAGAGGGAACAGTTAGAGCTATTTCAGACATGGTCGAGATTAGGGACCCCTATATAGCCGGCCATCAAAAGCGAGTTGCTCAGCTCTCCTGCGCTATTGCAGAAGAAATGGGTTACTCTCAAGAGAGAATCAATGGTTTACGCATTGCTGGATTGCTGCATGACATTGGAAAAATATATCTTCCACAAGAAATTCTCTGGAAACCTCATCAGCTCACTGATATTGAATTCAACATGATAAAAAATCACCCTGAGGTTGGATACCAAATATTGAACCATATCCATTTCCCCTGGCCGGTTAATAAAATCATATTGCAACATCACGAAAAAATTGATGGATCGGGATATCCAAAAGGATTAACCGGGAAAGATATTTTACTTGAAGCAAAAATTTTAGCCGTTGCCGATACTATCGAAGCCATGGTATCCAATCGTCCCTATCGAGAGCCCTTTCATATCGAAGAGGCTCTTGGTGAAATCCAACTTCATAAAAATATCCATTATGATTCGGAGATTGTTGATACCTGCCTTTTCATTTTTACCAAAAAAGAATTTCAGTTCGAATCTTGATTCAATATTGAGTCGTGAAGCGGTCGAACTCGCTCTGAAACTCCCAGAATCATTGAATTTTGACTCTGATAAACGAGAGGAAACTTCTGTATAAGCTGGAAGATTTTTTCCCCATATTTAGACCTTTCCTGAGAACTCAACAAAATATAATCAATCTGATATTTTTTAACCAGGTGATCAAAATTTTCTGAAATTAAAAAAAGTTCCCTTATGTCAGCTGCTCTTTTTTGATAGTCAATTCCATGCGACCATAACCAACCCTCATATCCCATAACAATATTCCTTCCGGCTAATACAGAAATAGGATTATTATGAAAATCCGAAGTAAGAAATATTGCATCCGCTGGTGTATGCTGCTGGACAAATTCAGCTACTTTTAAATCATCAATAGAAAAAAGACGAATCGAAGAAACTGCTTCCCGTATCAAGCTAAAAGTACCTGATAGAATACAGATACCAACAACTATTCCGACAAAAAGAGCTCTCCATGATTTTTTTGATATTTTTTGGATGATCTGTTCGAGATAGCTGGCAACAAAAATTACACTAAACATATACCATACAAATAATATTTTAATATTATCCCAATCCCAGGGTTGAAAAATGACCAACTCAGCTAAAATAAAAAGAACAATAGCCGGAAGATAAAAAGCTTTTAACCGATTTTTTGGGGAAAAAAGTGCCAGCAAAAGAAGAATGAAAAATAAACCGGTATTTTTTATCCAAAACCATGGCCAAAAGTCAGTTTTACTCGTCCATCCCGGCATCAACCGAAGGTATCCTCCAGAAACCGACTGGGGAAAAGTCCAATAAATCAATTGAGGAAAGGATAATAAAAATGCCGGGAGAACCAAAACCATCCAATCTAAAACATATTTTCTTTTCCCATCGGATTTTACCAGGAAAAAAATAAACCAGATCAATGCGACAACTATAAAGGCTAAAAATGAATGGGTGTGTATCATAGGCAACAAACCTGCTATCAATCCACTCATAAAATAATATTTTCTTTGAGAAGTATTTATGGCTCGATAAAGGCTCCATAAAGCCAACAATAAAAAAGCCCAACCTCCCAAGGTGGTTCTTTGTGGTATCAGCAAGTCGCAGATAACATTTGACCAGATAATATTCTGATCAAAAAGGTGGGTAGGAGAATTGGCAATTTCTGAGAAGATGGGTGATAAATTTTTCGGAAAATAATAAAAAAATCCTAGACCTCCATTTATAAAAAAAAGCAGAGTCGCAATAACCGTGCTACTCCATTTTTTTAATACTTCCTGGGCAAAAACCACAAAGCTGGTCAGGAGAAGGACAGCCATGGATATACTGGAGAGCAATAAAGAATGACGGAGCGACATCCCAAGCAGATACAGACTGGAAGTGAATGAATCAACTAAAAAAGGATACCCCATTCGTATGCCGGGGAAGATCGAATATTGAGGTGGAAATAACTGTTGTTCTTTAAAGCTGGTGATGATGCCAAGATGAAAAGCTAAATCACCATAGGCATTCCCTCCACAATAAAGACCATCTTGACCGGGAAGCAAATAATGGGTATAAAAAAGATAAATGAAATAAATAGAAAAAGGGAGTACCAACCAAAATATTCTCGTATCATAATCAATAGACACAACTGGTTGATCCTTTGGTTTGTGATAAAGAAAAAACCACAATAAAGAAAATCCTCCCATTATAATTAAAGCCACCAAGTGGGTGAAAAATGTAAAACCAGTAAAAAAAGCGATGGGTATGACTAGCCACATCATACCCAATAGACCAATCAAACCACCAATCCAGATCCTTAGAACTCTTGGTAGCTCATAAAATGTTTTATAAGCAATAAAAATCCCCAGTAGAAAAAAGAATATAAAATAAAAATATCCCATCATTGGTAATCCCTTCTGTTGCTTCTAATCTATCCTGAAAACTCATGGGCATGATAAATCAAGGCCATACAAAATATTTAAAAAAAATGTAGGGGTACAATGTATTGTGCCCATTCTTTAATTAATTTAGCGACATGTCATGGCATGTCGAATCTTTGTAATCATCCTCATCTGGTGCTGCTAGGCAGCATGAGGGTCTATCCAAAAAAAACCAATAATGACTTATGGCCGGTGTTCTACATAACTTCCCGGCACAATTTGATCGTTTTTGCACTCAAATTCTGCCCACAGCTTTCCAGTTTCATACCATTTTTTCCAAGGACCTTCTCTCAAATCATTTTGATAAAGACCTTCTGACTCTTTGTTGCCATTTCGGTAGTTTTTAATCCATACACCATTTTTTTGATCATCCTGATAGGTCCCTTTTTGACCGATTACTCCATTGTCATACCAAGAAACCCATACACCGACTTTTTTCCCATTCTGATACTCTCCTTCACTTTTTTTCTTTCCGTTTTCATACCAGCTGGTTTCCAAGCCATTTTTTACCTGAGTCCTATCGGGACGCACCAAATAGGTGTATTGAACTTTCAATTTGCCGTTGGGATATTTTTCACGATGGGTAAGAGTTTTAACTTGAGATTCGGTGGTATTTATAGTTGGAGTGACTGGCGGGTCCTGGATAATTTCAACTTTCAATTTTTTCATGGCAATCATCTGACCATTATTCCGATTGAAGGCTTTCACCGTTATTTCAAATGGTCCTGGTTGGGTAAAAACATGGGACATTTCTCCTTCTGAACTATCCATTATTTTTGATCCATCGCCAAAATTCCATTGGAATTTGATGTTTTTTATCGAGGCTGGAACATTTTCAAGAGTCGCCTTAAAAAGGTATTCTTCTCCAATCTTCCCGTTAAGCAGTGATGATGGTTCAACAATCATATCCGCCAATTCAACCTGAATTGGCGGGCTAATCGGAATCAGAGTTGGAGTTTCACCCATACTCGAAACGGCGTCGCTCTCACTTCCAATAAGAGAAAACATTCCACTTAAAACTGTTCCAGGAAACATAGTCTGATTTTGATCTAACAATTTTAATTCATCAAGCAATAGTTCTGATTGGGAAAGAGTTTTATCTCGACTAACTACCCGAAATTGCAAGGTCGCAATTGAGCCTTGGTATTTGGTTAATTTTTGGTCATTTGTTTGGGTAATATACAGTCGGATTCGGCCAATATCTACAATTTCCGCTTGGGTAAGCCAGTTATCATTAATTTCTCCAGTAGTTATTCTTAAAAAATCAAGAAGATCCGGATCAAAAGTTAAAAGCATTTCTATATAGGCAATTTTTTGTGACCCATTAAAAAAAACGGGTATATTTATAATTTCTTGGGATTTTCCTCCGATAAAAGGGAGAGACACCGTCGTCATCGGTGGTGGAACCAGAGTTGTAAAGGTAAAAATTATATTATCCGGCAACAAATTCCCTTGTTTATCCATTAAAGATTGTTGAGGTAATATAACCTGAAAGGTTGTTTTTGCTTCCAAATTCAATCGAGGTTTTAGTAGTAAAACGGTATCCTGAATTTCAACCTCGTATTGAACTGATTTCTGAAACTGATCGGTAAAAGTGATGGTTTGAAAGGTTGGGCCGGATTGAATTGGTTCATCAAACTGTATTTCTATTTGAACATCCAAAGAAACTTCAACCGCCCCAGTACGGGGACGAGTTAATACGACTTGTGGTGGATTGGAATCGACTGGAGGAAGTGATAATTCTGGGAGGGATGATTCGGTTGGTGAAAGGGAGGGGAGTTCATCCTTCTTCTCAGAATTTATTGGAAAAGAGGATGCTTCTGAAAGAGTTGGAATCGGAGTCGGGGTAAGAAGGGGAATATTGGTTGTAATTTGACCGATTCCCGGCAGTTGGGAAAGAGAGGTTTCATTAACATCCTGATCAGGAAAGGAAGGAAGTTCATCAACAGGATTCTCCGTTTTCAATCCATTCTGATTAGCATCCAAAGGAATAATTGGTTCTCTGACCACTTTGATAGACTCGCTCACTGCAACTTCTGAATAGCTATCATCATCGCTGGGATATAAGCGAAAATTAAAAATTCCTTCAACATCAGGAATAATAAAGGATAGCTTCCCCTGACGGGTATTTTTTAAATGTCGATAATCAAGATCGTTTTCATCAGCAATTTTTTGGTCACCCAAAGGAATATTTGCAGGTATCAAACCTACCCAAGCATTTGCGCTCCAATCGGAAGAAGCAGTATAGCTGACTAAGACTTCTTGACCCGGTCTAACTTCCGTTTCAGAAACGGTAATGGTAAATTGTTGAGGCAATTCATTTAATGGAAAAACTGGACTTCCACCAACGAAAACTCCGATGGTAAGAATAATTCCGGTGATCCACCAACTGATCGAACCATTTTTTTTCATATTCATTTCCTTCCTTTTTATTCGATTCATTCCTGATCCTACCCCAAGAAACCCTTAGCACAAAACTTGAATAGAAGCAAAGTTATAGCTACTATGATACCAATCAATTCACTCATGAAAAAGTATATAATAGAATTATTTATGATTGATAAGGAGGTGTTCTAATTTGGCCAATTATATTGAACCGGTTGAAGAACTTTCCAATGCTGATCGAGACATTCATCGAGCTCTAAATAGTTTAAAAGAAGAAATTGAAGCTATTGATTGGTATTATCAAAGAGCTGCCGCAACTGCTGAATCAGAAATAAAAACCATTCTCATTCATAATATGGAAGAAGAAATTGAGCATGCCAGCATGATTTTAGAATGGTTACGGCGAAATATGGAAGGATGGAATGAGAATTTAAAAACCTATTTGTTTGCCACTGAACCAATCGGAAAAATTGAAACATCGGAAAAATCTGCCGAACCTGAAATAAAGGGTGATTTGGGGATTGGTAACCTGAAGTAGTCCTTCTGAATAAAGGACCGGAAATAATTTCTTCATTTATCAAGGAGGATACCATGGACATTTTAAAAAGAAATTTAGCGCCCATAACCGATCAAGCCTGGCAGGAAATTGATCGTCAAGCAAAAAAAGTCTTTCTCAATCAACTTACTGCTCGCCATTTTATTGATGTTATTGGTCCAAAAGGGTGGGATTATGCTGGGATTGGATTGGGAAGGCTCAGCGTCCCTGAAAACCAAAGAGAAGGAGACGTCAGATTTGGAATACATATGGTTCAGCCTTTAGTTGAAATTCGAACCTCATTTCAACTCGACCTGTGGGAATTAGATAATATTAATCGAGGAGCAGTTGATGTTGACTTCACTCCTTTAATTGACGCTGCCAAACAAACTGCTCTTTTTGAAGAAAAAGCTATTTATCATGGTTTTGAACCAGGAGATATCGATGGTATTTTACCAGTCTTAGAATATGAACCCCTTCCCTTTTCTCATGAT
>NZ_DAOLQM010000029.1:0-14491 GCF_035418125.1 Atribacter sp.
AATAAACAAAAAAAGAAAAAGGCACACCCCCCTGAATCCCCCCTCAATGGGGGAATGAATTCAACAATTCCCCTCCTTGGAGGGGTGCCGTTTTACGGTGGGGAGGGTGCCTTTCGAATTTTCTTTGATACCTTGAGAAAATCACCTAGAAAAAAGAATAAAAAGATGAGATCCTCACGTCGTCCGGTAGAAAACACCGGACTCATCAGAATGACATATGAGGTGGCAGAGATTGCCATGTCACTTTGTTCCTCGCAATGACGGAACAGTAAAAATCAAATTCCCCCTTACCCCCTTTTCTAAAGGGAGAGCTTTTTCCCCTCGCCCCTTCGTGGGAGAGGGTTAGGATGAGGAGGGGTAACCTTTTTTCATCCTCATCTGGCGCCACCAAATGGTACGAAGATGTATCCTAAAAACATTTGAAACAGAAAAAAATTCACAAATAATTAACAAAATTAAAATATTTGCTTACGGAGATTAGAAAATGTTCAAAACTATTGAATGGAAGAATTTTCAAGTTAGATTTCTCGATCAAAGGCAACTCCCTTTAGAAGAAAAATTCATTGAAACCAATGATTTTCGTGTTGTCGCTGATGCCATATCAAATCTTGGCTTGAGAGGCGCTCCCCTGATTGGTGTCGGGGCAGCTTATGGTATGGCATTGGGCGCCCAAGAAGGTTTAAATACCCATTCGGATCAATATTTTTCCTTTTTAGAAAATGTAGACCAAACTTTACGATCAACTCGACCAACCGCGGTTAATTTATTCTGGGCTTTGGACCGAATGAAAAAGATTTGGAAAAATGCAGAAAAACAAGGTGTATCACCAAGTAATTGCACAAAAAAACTTGTAGAAGAAGCTATTACAATTCATGATGAAGATATTGAGACCAATCAAAATATTGCTAAACAGGGTTCATCTCTCATTGAAGACCAAGATGCAATATTGACCCATTGTAATGCCGGGGCATTAGCCTGTAGTGCCTGGGGGACAGCGTTAGGAGTGATATACTGGGCAGCTCTTCAAGACGGAAAAAAACTAATGGTTTATGCCGATGAAACCCGACCACTCCTTCAAGGAGCCCGTCTCACTAGTTTTGAGCTCATGAAAAATAATATTCCAGTAACACTTATTACTGATAATATGGCCGGTTATCTTATGGCGCAAGGATGGGTTCATAAAATCATCGTGGGAGCAGATCGCATTGCGGCCAATGGGGATACAGCCAATAAAATCGGAACCTATTCCTTAGCAGTTCTGGCGTCCTATCATAAGATACCTTTTTATATTGCCGCACCGCTTTCAACTATCGATATACATATTGCCACTGGGGATGAAATACCTATTGAAGAGAGAAAGCCAGAAGAAATATTTCTTTTTGGAGAAAGTCGAACGGCGCCCCAAGGGGTTGGAGCGTGGAATCCGGCTTTTGATGTGACACCACATCAACTGATTCGGGCTATCATTACGGAGAAGGGCATTCTTTATCCTCCATTTGCTGAAAAACTTAGCCTTTTGAAGCAAATGGAGTAGAATTGATATAAATCTCTTCTGAATACCCATGGGCTTGATAAATCAAGCTCCTCGCCCCCTCTCCCCCTCGGTCTTTATCACGCCCGCACTTTAATTGATGTAGCGACATGCCATGGCAGGTTGAATCTTATTTTTCATATCCATCTGGTATTACGAAATTAGCATGAATTTTTGTTCTGCCAAAGCTTTCTCTTCAAAATGGAAAAGTAGATTTTTATATTGAATTATTCTTAAAAGAAATAAAAAAGATATTCATTTGTTTTAGTATCTGTTATAATGTTCCCTCGAGAATCACGAAGGTTTTGATGAAGTAACCGGCCTTACACTTCCAGTTCTTCCGTCAAGTCCCCTTTTTTGAGTCTCAAAAAGAGCGAATGGATCGTCATTTCAAACAAAGTTATAACTACATATTGGGAACAAATGGTGGCATTTAATGTCCAATGGGTGTACCTCCTCAAATCGATGGATCGGATCTCATCGGAAAAAATGTCAATGAGTGGTTTTGATCACGATCTTTTCGATTTTAAAAAAAAGGAGGTCAATACTTTGACCGAAAAAATAACTTTTAAACAATTTCCGCTTCGTCAGGAAATTCTCTGTGCTTTAAATAAGAAAAAATTCGATAATCCGAGTCCGGTTCAGGTTCAAGTGATGAATGAAACCAATATTATGAATGAAGATCTCATTGTCCAAGCTAAAACCGGATCAGGAAAAACCTTGGCTTTCGGAATTCCTCTCCTCAATACATTTGAAAAGATTCCAACTCAGCCGGCGGTTTTAATTCTGTCTCCAACAAGGGAACTAGCCATTCAAACAGCTCATGAGCTGAAATGGTTAGGGAGCGAGATGGATATAAAGATAGCAACTTTGGTTGGTGGAATGGATATCGTAAATCAACGCCGAGAATTATTAAATGGACCTGCCTTGGTAGTTGGAACTCCCGGAAGAGTTTTAGATCACATTCGGAGAGGAAACTATCGTACTGAAGAAATTCAGACCATTGTTCTTGATGAAGGTGACCACATGTTAGATTTAGGATTTCGTGAGGAGTTAGAAGCAATTTTTGAATCACATGAAAATGTTGACCGAATCTGGTTATTCTCCGCAACCATGCCAAAACAGGTTCGTGAACTCTCAAAAAATTATCTGACTCATCCCAAGTGGATTTCATTAGACCAAGACCTAACCGCTCATCAGGATATTAAACACCGGGTTTATCTCATTCCATTTCATCATCGCTTGGAAAGTCTGGTTAATGTATTACTTTGGGAAGGACCAGAAAAAGCACTGATCTTTTGTTCAACTCGCCAAGAAACGATTGAATGTGCTGCTTTTTTAACCGAAGCCGGATTTTCAGCTAATGCTCTTCATGGCGAAATGACCCAAAGAGAAAGAAATTCTTCTCTCAATTCATTTCGAACGGGAATAACGACCTGTTTAGTAGCAACCGACGTTGCCGCCAGAGGCTTGGATATTGATATGGTAAGTCATGTTATTCAACTAGGACTCCCGGGAGACCTGAATAACTATGTCCATCGAAGTGGACGGACGGGGAGGGCGGGTCATTTGGGATTAAGCATTGTTTTGCTTTCCAACCGCGAAGCGTCCCATTTCCGTAATATGTTTTCAAGAAGTTCACTTAAAGTGGAATGGAAGCCGCTTCCCGATCAGGGAGATATCCAGTTGAAGAACCAGCAACGAATCGAACAAAAACTCACCGATAGGAATGTCACAGTTGAGCCCCATATTCAAAAATGGTCAGAGAAACTGGTAGCCGAAGAGGATCCAGTTGATTTGGTAGCAAAGCTTTTACAGTGGAATAGCAAGGGAAATAATTTGGGCTATTCTTTAAAATTGTTCCTTGATGAAGATAAACAAATCGAGCGAGAAAGAAAATCTCGTTTCCTTCAAGAAAGAAAAAATCACCAGAGAAAAAACCCGGAAAAGAAAAGTCATTCGACTTTTGCCAAAGGAGGAACAATTCGACTTTCAACCGGTACGACCAACGGTTGGGAGGTAGGTAAACTGCTTGGAACCCTTTGTCGAATCTTAGGAACAAGCCGTCAAGAGATCGGAAATATCCGATTACGAGAAGACTACGCTAACGTCGAGCTTTCCCAGAAAGCTTTACAGCTATTTCAGGAAAAGAAACCAAAATTCGTCGAAGAATATCTCATAAATCATATGAGCTCTTCCAAGCGTCCCACACCAAACCGAAGCTCAATTATTTCAAATTAACCAATACCATAACGGGTAATGAATGAAAAATGGTTTTATCCAGTGTGAGAGTTTTTCCTGCGTGTGGATTTCATCTGAAACCGAAAGTGCCATCCTCAGGCTTCGCTTCTTGAGGGCGTGAGGATCTCATCTGACACCGCAGGTGTCATCCTGAGGCTTCGCATTCAGAAGCCGTGAGGATCTCATCCAGCCTCTCCGTCATCCTGAGCCCTCGCATTCAGAAGCCGTGAGGATCTCATCTTTTAATTAATTTTTAAAAATGCTTTCTGAATGGAAATGGCACCTTTTTTCCTCTCCCCTGGTGGGAGAGGATTAAGGTGAGGGGGAACCTACAAAACTCTCTCAAGTTCGTTTTAAAACACCAAACCTGGGTCTGAATCTTAGGTTTCACCCACATCCTGACTATCTCCCCTCAAGGGAAAAAAACTCTGCTTCCGCTCAATGACGGTTTTCGATAGGTATTTTTATTTTCACCTGGTACCATAACATTTCATGAGAGTCTACCAATTTAATACTCTTTCCCTTTTAATTGTTTTAAATCGTTCAAAAACATCTTTTTATTGGTTATAAAATGAACCATTCCTAAGATAAACATGATAATCCCAACGTTAGGATGAATCTGGGAAGCAGCGCTCCACAATCCTGGATGATTCATAACTCCAAGCATGGCTAACCACAAAATAACCCCGGTAATGATCATAATAAAAATGAGAATAAGCATCCCCAAGGCAATCAAACCACGAACTTGCATAGTTGACTTATTCATTATCTTTCCTCCTCTATTAGCTTTGGATTAGGGAAAAGAAAATAACGCCTTTTTTTAAAAAGAGAAAAATTTTATAATAAGAAAAATTCTTTATTTCATTATAATATAATGGAGAGAAAGGATGAGAGCAATTCGGTCAGATGGTTTTTTAAAGAATCTCCCCTAGAAGCCAGGAAAAATTTCCATTGAAAATATTTTCCCATCAAACCTAAATATAAATTAAATCGGAGGGAAAACTGTGAATCAATATATTTTGGTACTTGATTGTGGCGCAACAACGCTCCGGGCAGTAGCAGTTGGGATGAAAGGAGAAATATTGGCTATTTCGGCCTTGCCTAATGCTCCCCGATTGCAAAGTGGGTGCGAAGATTGTCTCATTTGGGATTTAGATGAAATATGGAATAAGTTTTTACAGATTATTCCTAAGGTAAGGTCTCAAGTCAATGGAAAGGTAGTAGCAGTCACTGTTACCACCTTTGGAGCTGATGGAACGACGGTAAAGAAGGATGGTACATTAACTTATCCGGTTATATCCTGGCAATGTTCTCGAACAACCGAATGGGCAAAAAGGATTGCATCGTTAATATCCCCACGAGAAATTTTCCGACTCACTGGCTATCAAATAATTCCTTTCAATACCATTATTAAGCTATTGTGGATGAGAGAAAATGTTCCAGAAGCATTGGATGAAGCCGATACCTATATGATGATGCCTGGGTTATTAAGCTATAAGCTTTGCGGAGAAATGTCTTTTGATTATCCCTCGGCTTCAACGACCATGATGATTGATATTCGTACCAAAAAATGGTCGGAGCGTTTATTATCTTTAGTTGGATTAGATGAAACCTTTTTTCCACCATTTCTTCCTAGTGGGGGGGTGATCGGGCGGATTACGGAAAAAGTGTCATCAGAAACCGGGATTCCCTTAGGAATTCCAGTTATTGCTGCTGGTCATGATACTCAATTCGCTTTAATTGGGTCAATGGCTGACCAAAGTGAAATGGTTTTGAGTTCGGGAACCTGGGAAATTGCTGCGATACGGATCCTAGAATATCGTGACTCAGAAAGAGCTTTTGAAACGGGTATTATGACCGAATTTGATGCGGTAGATGGTCTTTGGGACCCTCAAATGCTGATGATGGCCGGTGGTGTGGTGGAGTGGGTTCGACGGAATTTTTTTGCTGACATTAAAGATCGATCAGACATCTATTCATTGATGATTGATAATGCCAGAGAGATTGAACCGGGAAGTGGGGGAGTTATAGTGGTTCCCTCCTTTATGCCCTCCGGTCCGAATAAGCCTTATGAAACACAAGGAACGATCTTAGGGCTAGGGCTAACTACTGATCGTTCGCAAGTTTATCGAGCTGCTCTGGAAGGATTATCCTTTCAACTTAAGCAAGCGGTAAAAGCATTTTATGAAACCTTTAGTTTTGAACCAACAGCAGTAAGGGTGGTTGGAGGAGGTTCAAAAAACCACCTTTGGAATCAAATACGAGCAGATGTTTTAGGACTTCCGGTGATTACTACTTCTTGCGAGGAAGGGACCGTTTTAGGAGCAGCTCTCTTTGCTATGGTTGGTTCCGGTATAGCTCGATCCATCGAAGAAGCAAAAAAAATGGTCGAAATATCCACTCGGGTATGGGAACCTTCGGAAAATTGGCCCTATTATCAAAAATTATATGAAGAGTATGAAAAGCTTCCTCTTTTCTTGGCTTCTCATTATCGAAATAAGATCTGAATCACTTGACAATTAACAATATCAAGTTAGAATAAATCATTGAGAAAATACTTCTTCAGGGTAGGGTAAGGGAGAAATTCCCAATTCCCAACCGGCGGTGATGGTTCATCCTAAGCCCGCGAGCCCGATATGGGTTGATCCGGTGAAAATCCGGAGCCGACGGTAAAGTCCGGATGGGAGAAGAAGTCCATAATAAGCCCATAAACCCTGAAGGCGAAATGCTTTCAGGGTTTTTTTATCTCTGAAGAAAGACCATTCGAGGAGGCTTCTTGATATGAAGTGTCGAAATTTGGTTTATACTGGAGCATTTTCTGCTCTATCCATTGTTTTGAGCTATTTAATCCACTTCCCCCTAATTCCTTCGGCACCCTTTTTGCTTTATGATCCTGGTGATGTACCCATATTGATTATGGGCCTTAAATTCAGTCCTGGAATTGGCGTGGTCATGACTGCCATTGTATCAGTTTTATTTGCGGTTTTAACCGGGCAGGGAGGTCCTTGGGGAGTGCTTATGCATTTTATAGCTACTGGTGTATATGTATTGACTGCTAGTTTGATTTACCGAAGACAAAGAAACCTCTCTTCAGCAGTAAAGGGTTTGATTATTGCTCCTTTGGTGATGACGGGGGTTATGGTGATAGCTAATCTTTTGGTTACGCCTTTGTACTTAGGAGTGACTCGAGAAATGGTTATCGGCATGTTGCTTCCTGCCATTATACCCTTTAATCTTCTCAAAGGTGCTATTAATGGAATTATTACATTTTTGCTCTATAAAAAAGTCAGCAACTTTCTTGAGGCTGGCGATCAGTGTGTTTCAAAACCCAATGCTGTTAGACAATAAACCCTCATACTGCCTAACAACACCAGATGAGGATGAAAATACCTATCTAAAACCATCATTGCGAGGAGTCCAACCGTTTTTTGGTTGAACGACGTGGCAATCTCATTTTGTAAATTTTAAAAAAATAATTTCAGGAAAGAATTTTGTTTTTATAGCTGAATATTTTCGAGGGTCAGTAAACGTAATTTCCAGTCTAACCCGTAACCGAATCCTCCTAAAGAACTTTTGGCGACGACCCGGTGACAGGGGATAATCAAAGGAATCGGATTACGATGTAAAGCTTGGCCTACTGCCCGATAAGCTCTTTTTCGTGAGGATAATTGTGCAACCTGTTGGTAGGTTTTTACTTCTCCCCAAGGTATATTTTTGGTGATATCCAATATCTGGCGGGTGTAATCGGGAAATTGCTCAATAATAACTGGTTCAGTAAATTCAACTTTTTTCCCGGAAAAATAAGTATTGACCTTATCAGAAAAATCTGGCCAGGGCAATTTAGTTTCAAGTACGAATGAATCGTGCTGGGGGAGATGGTAGGACTGGAGATATTGGAAAGCTTCTTCAGGGGTTGGTTGAGGTAGAACAAATGCAGCCAGCAGGTCATTTTGCCAGCCAATAACTGCCGTACCTAATAGTGTGGTTAGAAATGAATAAAAAAAGAGATTTGATTTTTTCACCAAGACCCACCCTTTCCATTTTCTTATCAAATTGGTCTTTAAATGAGTATTTTAATGGTTTTTTGCAAAAAAAGTGACTATTACCTCTTTACAAGATTGAAAATTACCGTATAATTTTTGATATACTGTTAATAATATCGTAAAAATCCGAAGAAGGGAACAAGTAGTTTCATCTGACAAACTATAGAGAGCCGGGAGAAGGGATGGAAGCCTGGTGTTTGCGATGAATCGAATGGAGCCTGGAGGAGTGAAGCTGGTCGAAGAAGGAAAAAACAGCTTCATCGCATTCTGCGTTAAAGGTCTAAAGCTGGAGCCTCTTGCTCAATGAGGGTGGTACCGCGGGTCATTTTAATCCCTCCCGTCCCTGTGTCGGGAGGGATTTTTTTTTAAAAAAGGAGGTAAGAAATGAGAAAGATACTTTTTTTCACATTATTGGTTTTGTTGTCAATAGGGTTGGTTTTGCCAGCAACGGCTGCTGAACCGATAAAGATTGGGATCATGCAGATTGTTGACCATCCGGCTTTAAATGCAACCCGAGATGGTGTAAGAGATGTCCTTCAAGAGGTCTATGGATATGTTCCCGATCAGGACATTATCTATGATATGCAATCAGCTCAAGGTGATGTAGCAACTGCCAACACCATAGCACGTAAATTTGTATCCGATCAGGTTGATGTTATCGTTTCAATTGCAACACCCACCTCCCAGGCAGCGGCTAATGCCACCAAAGAAATACCAATTGTTTTTTCTGCGGTAACTGATCCAGTCAGTGCTGGTTTAGTTAAAGATCTTAATAAACCGGGTGGAAATGTTACTGGTGTATCCGATATGACACCGGTAGACCGACAAGTCGAAATGCTAAAATATGTATTCCCTGATGCCAAAAATTTAGGTACCGTTTATAACGCTGGTGAGGTTAATTCGGTGGTAACCAACGATTTAGCAAAAGTTGCTTGTGAAAAATATGGAATGTCTCTTATCGAAGCCACCGTTTCAACATCGGCTGATGTGGCTATTGCCACACAATCCCTGGTTGGTAAGGTCGATGCAATTTATGTTTCAACCGATAATACAGTAGTGAGTGCTCTGGAAACGGTAATCAAGGTTTGTCAAGACAAAAAAATACCGTTAATCTTGGCCGATCCTACAACCTTGGAAAAGGGAGCAACTATGGCTTTAGGATTTGATTATTATTTGCATGGTCGTCAGACCGGTGACATGGTAGCTCGAATTCTAAAAGGAGAAAAGCCATCTGATATCCCGGTAGAGTTTGCCAACAAATTGGTTTTAATGGTTAACAGTAAAAACTTGGAAATACTGGGAGTTCAAGCTGATGATTTTAAAGCCCTTTTAGAAAAGTATGTTGAAGACATGAGATCACAGAACGTTGAGGTCACTTTAGAGTTCAAATAAAAAAAGAATTCAATTCTAGCCCCATGTTGATTTCATCATGGGGCTAGAATTAACACTTTATGAAAACGTAATCTTGAAATGATGAAAAGCAGGTGAAGTGATTGTACGACTATTTTATTTTTAGTGTACAGGAAGGATTGCTATACGGAATTCTTGCTTTAGGCGTGTATATTACTTTTCGTTGTTTAGACTTTCCTGATCTAACCGTTGATGGGAGCTTCCCGTTGGGAGCGGCAGTTTTTGCTTCATTGGTTTATCGAGGATTTGGCCCGATTGAAAGCATGATAGCTGCTTTTATAGCTGGAGCCTTAGCCGGTCTATTAACTGGAGTATTGCATACTTTTTCGAAAATTCCAGCTCTCTTATCGGGAATTCTTACCATGACCTGTTTATATTCTATTAATTTAAGGATTATGGGGCGACCTAACATATCACTTTCTGAAAATCTTGGACATCGAACGATTTTCACCATGCTGAGGGATTCCCTCAACGGCATTCCAGAAAGCTATCTTCGTCTCTTTTTTTTAATTGGTCTTATTTTTCTTATTAAAATTTTATTAGACCTTTTTTTGCAAACCGAAATTGGTTTAGCTATCCGGGCTACTGGTGATAATGAAACTCTGGTTGAGGCCCAAGGGATTAATCCTGACCGAATCAAACTGGTGGGAATTTCTCTTTCTAATGCTTTGGTAGCATTCTCTGGTGCCATGTTTGCTCAATATCAGGGTTTTGTTGATATCAATATGGGAATTGGTATGGTAGTTTTAGGCCTGGCTTCAGTGATCGTTGGAGAAGTTCTTTTAAGAGGGAGAATTATTCTGGTAATAACCCTTCAGGTTATTATTGGAGCGGTGGTATATCGATTGGCTACCGCAACTGCCTTGAACTACGGGTACAGTATTGGGTTTAAACCCTATGATTTGAAGCTTTTTACCGGTCTTTTGGTTATCATTATTCTCTCTTTTCCGGTAATAAAAGCGAAGTTTAGGAGAGTGAAATAGTGTTACAACTTGAACACATTGATAAAGTATTTTTTAGAAATACTCCAGATGAACGATGGGCTTTGAGAAACCTTTCCTGCACTGTTCAGCCTGATGAGTTTGTCACTATTGTAGGGAGTAATGGTGCTGGAAAAACAACCTTGTTGAATATTGTCAGCGGAAACCATTTTCCCGACCGAGGAAGGGTGATTATAGAAGATCATGATGTAACATCCCTACCAGCTTTTCGTCGAGCTCGTTTTATTGGCAGAGTTTTCCAAAATACCACCCAAGGATCAGCAGCATCGTTGACCATTGAAGAGAATTTTGCCATTGCTTACGCCAAAGGAAGAACCAGGGGACTCCGTCTGGCAATTTCTGAACTTTTGAGAAAAAAAATTCGAGAGAAATTAGCAGAAGTTGGTTTAGGATTAGAAAACCGCCTTCGGGATCGAGTGGGGCTTTTATCAGGCGGTCAGCGTCAAGCCTTAGCGTTGCTTATGGCAACTATCGGGAATCCCAAAATTTTACTTTTAGATGAGCACACCGCTAACCTTGATCCCAAAACTGCTGAAAAAATCATGAATTTAACCAATCTTCTCATTCGGGATGATCATCTGACAGCGTTTATGATTACCCATGACTTGGGAGATGCTCTGAAATATGGGACTCGAACTATTCTTATGGATGATGGTGGAATTGTTTTAGATATCTCGGGAGAAGAAAGAAAAAAAATGACTATCAATGAGCTTTTAGAGCGGTTTAGTGAACGTCGCCATAAAAAATTTGCTAACGATCGCGTGTTGCTTTCTACTGAAACCAAGGAAGGTTAAAGACAAAATGGACAATAGTTCACCAATGATGAAGATAAACTCTCAGGCCATTTTTATAGTACCAGATAAGGATAAAAGTAGCTATCTAAATCCGTCATTGCCAGGAGTTCAACCGTTCTTTGGTTGAACTCCTGGCAATCTCATCCAACCACTCCGTCATTCTGAGGAGCGTATTTTGCGACGTGAGAATCTCATCCTTTAAAGTATTTATGAAGAATAAAAAACCTAAAAAGATGAGATCCTCACACGGGAAAGCACCGCTCAGGATGACGCCGGTGGTGTCAGATGAGATCCTTACGCCCTCGAAAAGCGAAGCCTCTCAGGATGACCGATTAAAGAATTCAAATGATGGTATTTTCAGAATAGAAAGCTAGACATAGCAAGACGTACTTTATGAAAAAAGAACAGTATTGAATAAAACTTGGTAGATGTAAAAACTGCAATTCGTGAAATTGTTCTAAACACAAGATGTTGAGAAGAGATTTTATAAAAAATATCAAACGATAATAAGGGTATTGGTTTTCAAATGAACCAATAAAAAAAACACCGGAGGTGATTACCATGGAAGAGGCAAACCGAATATACCTGAGCGAAAGGGAGATGCCGACCATCTGGTATAATATCATACCAGATTTACCACGGCCTCTTGATCCCCCGTTGCATCCAGGCACAAAAGAACCGGTTACTCCTCAAGATTTGGAACCAATTTTTCCACCGAGCCTAATACAGCAGGAAGTAAGCAGCCAGCGTTTCATTGATATACCTGGTGAAGTGCTTGATATATACCGCCTCTGGCGTCCCTCACCCTTGTATCGTGCTCGACGGTTGGAAAAAGCCTTACAAACACCAGCCCGTATCTATTTTAAGTATGAAGGCGACAGCCCGGTTGGGAGTCACAAACCAAATACCGCAGTAGCACAGGCTTATTATAACAAAAAGGATGGAACTAAACGTTTGACTACTGAAACTGGTGCCGGCCAATGGGGTTCGGCACTTTCTATGGCTTGCCATTATTTTGGTATGGAGTGCACGGTTTATATGGTAAATGTAAGCTATCGTCAAAAGCCTTATCGCCGGGTATTAATGCAAACTTGGGGTGCTAATGTATTTCCCAGCCCCAGTGAGAACACTAAAACTGGGAGTGATATACTTCATGAAACTCCCGATTCAATAGGTAGTTTGGCAATAGCAATCAGTGAGGCCATCGAAGATGCAGTGAATACTCCTCATTCCAAATATAGTCTGGGGAGTGTTCTTAACCATGTTCTTCTTCACCAAACAATAATTGGTGAAGAAACAAAACTGCAGTTGGAAAAGGTTGGAGAGAAGTATCCCGATATTGTTATTGGTTGTGTTGGGGGTGGTAGCAACTTTGGAGGAATGGCTTTTCCATTCCTGCGTGATAAAATTGCTGGTACGAAGAATTTTCGAGCAATAGCGGTTGAACCCAAATCTTGTTCCACTTTGCTAACTGGGAAATATGAATACGACTTAGGAGATGTTGCTGGGATGACACCTTATTTAAAAATGTATACCCTCGGTCATGACTTTATCCCGCCAGGAATTCATGCCGGTGGTCTACGATACCATGGTATGGCTCCTTTGGTAAGTTTATTGTATAATGCGGGTATTATCGAAGCTCAATCCTATAAGCAAAATGAAATTTTTGACTCAGCTGTTCTTTTCACCAAGACCGAGGCAATTTTACCCGCTCCTGAAAGTGCTCATGCAATTAAGGCGGCTATTGAAGAAGCTAAGAAATGCAAAGAAACCGGAGAAGATAAGGTTATTGTCTTTAATCTCAGTGGTAATGGTTATCTTGATTTAGGAGCCTATGATATTTTTGTTAATGGAGGTTTCCCTGAAGCCAATAATGGTTCATAAGTGAATTGAAAAAAAATGCCTCCAGTGGGAAACTACAGGAGGCATTTTTTTTTGCCTGGTATTTAAAGTGGAGTATCAATGATGAATGAACATATTCTTTTAGTCAATCCTTGGATTTATGATTTTACCGCTTATGACCTCTGGATGAAGCCATTGGGACTACTTTATCTGGCATCTCACTTGAAGAATTCTGGTTATAAGGTTACCCTCCTAGATTGTATGGATCGCCATTACCCTTTTATGCCTCTACCAGACCATCCGGGGCCGAAACGGCTTAAAAGTGTGGGTTGTGGTAGTTATTATCGGGAAAAGATTCCTAAACCGGCTCAATTTTTGTCGATTCCTCGTTATTGGTCACGTTTTGGAATACCTTGGGATGAAGTTAAGAAACAACTCAAGGAGATTGAACCCCCAGGATGGGTGTTTATCACTGGTACCATGACTTATTGGTATCCTGGTCAAGTCGCTTTTTTAAATCTTGTTCGTCAATTATGGGGAAAAACTCAAGTAATTATTGGTGGTTGGTATCCTACTCTCTGTTCAGAACATGCTCACCAATGGGGATTCGACCGGATCATTGAAGGGATTGACCCCTTGCTGGTCATCAAGCAACTCAGTTCAGATTTCAAGGAATTATCTACTATTACAGGTTATAAAGAGTTTTTTTCGGTGAAGCCAGCTTTTGATCTTTATAAAAAACTTGACTATACGGTCGTTTTGACTTCTATCGGTTGCCCCTTTCGCTGTACTTATTGTGCTTCCGGGAGGTATTTCTCAGAATTTTGGCGGCGGCCCTGGGAGCAGGTACTCGATGAAATTACCTATGATTATGAGAATTACCGGATTCAAGACCTAGCTTTTTATGATGATGCATTGCTTTATCGAGCCGAAGAAAGTTTTCTACCCCTTCTAAAAGCTTTACAAAAAGAACGACTCCCCCTTCGTTTTCACCTCCCCAATTCTATCCATGCCCGGTATGTAACTCGGGAAATTGCCGAACTCATGAGAGAATGTAACTTTGAAACCCTTCGAATTAGCCTAGAATTTTCCGATGTCGATAGCCAAAAAAACACTGGAAATAAGGTGGATAATTTCATTTTTGAAAAAGCCATTCAATCTTTTATACAAGCCGGTTATGCCCCTGAAGAACTGGAAGTCTATCTTCTTTTTGGCCTTCCTGGTTTAAAGGCGAAGGACTATGAATTGTCGATTGAATATGTTACTGATTTGGGATTAAAGCCTCGTTTATCTCTATTTTCTCCACTTCCTGGTACACCAGATTTCGAAAAGGTTATCATGCATCAAATCAAAGATGACCCCTTGTTTCAAAATAAAATAGCTTATCTTTACCTATCCGAACAAAATGAGTTATATGAGGCGTTGCAAAGGAAAATATCTAAATATACTTTTTTCCATTAACGCAACAAATAAACCAACTTAAAATATTAATAATTTAATTAATTAGATGAAATATCTTCATGATGGTAAGGAATGAGATTATATTCTCATGGGTTTGATAGAAAAGGAAGTAATGTTGGAGGTGTAATTATGAAAATTCAATGGTTTGGTCATTCTTTTTTTCTGGTG
>NZ_DAOLQM010000030.1:0-14210 GCF_035418125.1 Atribacter sp.
CAAAGGTCATTTTTTTCCAACCTTCCCAATCATCTTCGGCTAATCCATCTTCAATAGATATGATTGGGTATTTTTCCACCAACTCTTGATAAAATTCTATCATCTCATCGATATTCCGACGAGCACCTTCTCTTTCAAAAACATAAATACCGTCTTTGTATAATTCAGATGCTGCCGAATCTAAAGCCAAAAAGACATCTTTGCCTGGTTCATACCCCGCTAATTGGATAGCTTCGATGATAACTTCCAAAGCCTCATCGGAAGAATGAAGGTTTGGAGCAAAACCTCCTTCATCTCCAACGCCGACGGAATACCCTCTTCTTTTTAAAACTTTTGCTAAGTGATGAAATACTTCAGTTCCAGCTCGCAAAGCATCCTTAAATGCTTTTAACCCACAAGGAGCAATCATAAACTCCTGGATATCAACGCCACTGTCGGCATGCTTCCCACCATTTAAGATATTCATCAAAGGAACTGGTAACTCGCAAGCATTAGCACCGCCAATGTACCGATAAAGTGGAAGACCAGCATATTCAGCTGCAGCTTTCGCAATCGCTAAGGAAACACCAAGGATCGCATTGGCTCCTAATTTTCCTTTATTGTGAGTACCATCCAGATCTATTAAGACTTTATCAATCTTGGCTTGATCAAGAGCATCGAGACCAATAATTTCCGGAGCAATAATTTCGTTCACATTTTCTACTGCTTTGGTTACTCCTTTGCCAAGATATCGGTTTTTATCACCATCACGGAGTTCAACTGCTTCAAAAGTCCCAGTTGATGCTCCCGAAGGAACAGCAGCCCGACCAAAAGCACCCGATGCTAAAGTCACTTCTGCCTCTACTGTAGGATTTCCGCGGGAATCAAGAATTTCTCGAGCATGAACATCAAAAATTGTACTCATGAGTTTATCATCTCCTTTAAAAAGTCAACTTAAGATCAATGAACTTAACCACTGCAATAGTTTCCCTAAAAACTACAGTATGGTTGAAGGAATGCCTCCCACACCTATAGTTGTCTTACTCCGTTTCCAGTTTTTTTTGTTCAATTACTGAAAAAAGGTCATCAGAATATTGATTGTTAACCGGTATTTGTAAAACCTTTACCCGAAGCATCATAACCGGAGAAACAATCTTAATTTCATCTCCAACTTTAACCATTGATGATGACTTGGCTAAGTGATTATTTAAATAAACCCGGTTATTTTTGCAAGCAACCTGAGCTTGAGTTCGTCTTTTAATCAACTTGGAAACTTTTAAATATTTATCCAGTCTCATCAGTTTCCCAAGGGAGAATCGATTCTTCTGGTAGTTCTGGAAAACACGAGTATTCCACGCCTTTACCCAAAACCACTAGCTTAACCAATGATAATACTTGTTTGGTCTTTAAAAAATTCTCCAGTTGGAAAAGTACTTGTTCATTGGGAAAATGATCGGCAACCACCAATACTCTTTTATCCCTTAACTCACCACAATTGTCCCAATTGACTATTAAATGGTCATTCTGATATCGGATGGAAAGGGTCCTGATTTCTCTTGGAAAAAAATTATTCAATATGCCGCACACAATCGAACCGGCTGAATTTACCGCCAAATAAATATCAGGATTCCACCCTTTTACCAATGGCAATAATACTTTGATTCGATTAAATAGATCTCCAAAATCTATTGGTTGTTTTGGATAAGTTTTATTTCTTGTTTCGCTTTGTTCCATAACTCATCCATCTCCTCTAAAGAGAGGTTTTCAATTTTTTTCCCTTGTTTTTTTATTTCGTTCTCCATATAATGAAAGCGTTGGGCAAAGCGTTGGGAAGCTTTTTGAAGAGCATCCTCCGGTTGAAGTTGAAGATGCCGGGAGAGATTAACTAATGCAAATACCAAATCCCCCCATTCCTCTTCGATTGATTCTTGATCATGACTTTTCCAGGCTTCTTCAAATTCATTCTGTTCCTCAATTACCTTTCTCCAAACCTCATTGGCATTTGGCCAATCGAACCCTACCCGAGCAACCCGGCTTTGAATGACTTGAGCCCGGAGTAAGGCTGGTAAACTTGGAGGTATGGATGAAAGCATGCTCTCCCTTTCCTTCTCGCCTTCTTTAATGGTTTCCCAATTTAACAAAACTTCATCCACGTTTTGAACCTGAATATCTCCAAATACATGAGGATGTCTCTTCTTCATTTTAAAAATGAGCTGTTTTAAAACGTCAACAATATTAAAAGAACCCTGTTCTATTCCAATTTGTGCTTGAAAAACAATATGAAGCAACATATCTCCCAACTCTTCTCTTAAATCAGCTTCGTTCTTTCGATCAATTGCATCAAAGGCTTCGTACATCTCTTCAAGCATAAGTGGCTTTAAACTTTCTCGAGTTTGTTCTCGATCCCAAGGGCAACCATTTTCGCTTCGAAGGATTGCTACCAATTCAATTAACTCTCCAAAATACTTTTTGGCTTCTGAATCACTCATTTTATCCATTGAAGGAATATCTCCACTATCCTCAATAAACTGTAGTTCTATATGAAATTTTTTTTATCCTTTCCCTACCATTGGATCAAACAGACGTAACAATGAATTTAATTTTTGAAATGGTATCCTTAAAGTTTGCTTACCATGGTAATTTACCAACAAACCTTTTACACCATGGTTCCGGAATTTTTCATTGAGGCTGACCAGTACCTCAATTGGAGCACCGATATAAATCTCCCCGTTTTTTTCTTCAATTGTATCAACTTGTGCTATTTTACCATAATAACGCAGGGTTGTAATTTTTAAAAGAGTTTCAACTTCCCTTGGTAAGCGTCCATACCGATCTTCAATCTCTGCCCTCAGATCTTCAATATCATTCAGTTTCTGAGCCTGCAGTAAACGTTGATAATAACTAAAACGCTCATTTTCTTGCTTCATATACCAATTTGGGAAAAAAGCATTTTCCTGCAAAACAATGGTGGTTTGGAGATTCGTTTCAGTATTTTCTCCCTTAAGCCGGGATATTTCTTCCTGTAACATTCGAGTATAAAGGGAAAAACCAATCTCTTGAATAAATCCATGCTGAGCTTGACCCAAAATATTACCTGCTCCTCGAATTTCCATATCACGAAGGGCTAATTTATAGCCGGTCCCCAATCCCTCGAATTCCAAAAGAGCATCCAAGCGCTCCTGAGCTTCATGGGTTAATCTTTTTGGATAAAATAAATAAGCATAAGCCTCTCGGTCAAATCGTCCTATACGACCACGCAGTTGATAGAGTTGAGACAACCCAAAGAGAGTTGCCGGATCTACAATTAAAGTATTGGCATTCGGAACATCTAACCCAATCTCGATAATTGTTGTACAAAGTAAAATATCAATTTCAGCATTATAAAACTTCTCCATAACCTTTTCTAAATCAGGCCCGGAGAGTCGTCCATGAGCAATTCCAATTTGACACTCAGGAAAGAGTAATACCAACTCTTCATAAATTTTCATCAAGCTTTTAATTCTGGGGCTCACATAAAATACTTGACCCTTTCGCTCGAGTTCGTATTGAATTGCTTCCTTGATCATTTTTTGACTTCGAGACGCAACCACGGTATGAACCGGCTTACGGCCTTCAGGAGGTGTTTCGATAACGCTGATATCCCGAATACCGGTAAGGGACAGATACAAGGTTCGGGGAATCGGGGTAGCGGTGAGGGTGAGGACATCAACAGTTGATTTCATTTTTTTAAGCCGCTCTTTGTGCATAACCCCAAATCGCTGTTCTTCATCAATGATGACTAACCCGAGGTCATGAAATTGAATATCTTTTTGAATGAGCCGATGGGTACCGATCAAGATGTCTATTTCATTATTTTTAATTCCTTCAACAATTTGTTTTTGTTCCAGCATTGATTTAAAGCGGTTTATAACTGCGATTCGTACCGGAAATCTTTTCAAACGCTCTTTAAAGGTTAGATAATGCTGCTCGGA
Organism: Atribacter sp.; assembly: GCF_035418125.1. Lineage (NCBI taxonomy): Bacteria > Pseudomonadati > Atribacterota > Atribacteria > Atribacterales > Atribacteraceae > Atribacter > Atribacter sp. The sequence goes on from NZ_DAOLQM010000030.1 coordinate 3,951, forward strand.
CAAAATGGTTGTTGGTGCCAACAAAGCAACTTGTTTTCCATCCATAACTGCTTTAAAGGCCGCTCGTATGGCAATCTCAGTCTTCCCGTAGCCCACATCGCCACAGATGAGCCGATCCATTGGTCGTGTGGATTCCATATCACGTTCCACATCAATAATTGCCTGTTTTTGGTCGGGAGTTTCAATATAGGGGAAAGATAGCTCAAGTTGCTTGTGCCAGGTAGAATTCAGAGAAAAGGCATGGCCTTGTTCCAGGTTGCGAAGAGCATATATTTCTAATAATTCTTGAGCAGTTTCCTGTATTGATTGAGCAACTCTTTGTTTTGCCTTTCCCCATTCATCTTTACCCAACCGAGATATTTTTGGCTTTACATCACCACTTCCAATATACTTTTGGACTAAGGAAGCACTTTCAACTGGAACATAGAGGATATCACCAGCTGCATATTCAATGACCAGATAAACCCGGTGTACCCCTTCCAAAACCATTTCTTTGATTCCCTTAAAAATTCCGATTCCTTGTTCCTCATGAACAATATAATCCCCGGGTTGAAGTGAGCTCACCATTTCTTCTTCTATTGGTGATTCTGCTCTTTTTTTACTCGGTTTAGTAAAATCTTTTCCAAAAATTTCCTGAGTCGTGAAAACCGAAAAACCCAAATCGGGAAGCATAAATCCTTCTGCCGGAAAACCTTTTAAAAGAAAAATTTGGCTCGGTTTTTTAATATCTCTAGCATAGGGGATCTTTTCCTCATCCAAGATCGATGCAAACAATTCGATTTTTTCAGATGGGAAAATTAAATAGGTTTTCCCCCAATTATTTTCCTTCAATTCATCGATCAATTTTGTTATTTCTCCAAAAAAAGAAGGCGGACGAGAAGCCGTAATAACCATCTCCGGTAAGTCTCCCCTCGAAACAATTCCGGTAATCACCTGAGGGATATGTGATAAATGAGTGTTTTCGATGAATACATCATCCCAAAAAATGAGATGAGCTTGTTCCATTATAAGTTTAATCAAGGGTACGGTTTTAAATTCTCCATCACTGGGAATGACTAAGGCGTGTTCCAAATCATGGTCAGTCCTTTGGGTATCGGCTTGAAAATATTTCATTTTTTCTAATAAGTTTCCCAACCAGTAAGTTCTTATTGGTTCAATACCATCGGGGGGATAGACATCAACCACTTCGCCACGAATGGCTATATCACCCTTCTCTCTAACAAAATCCTTTCTTTCATATCCCATTCGATAGAATTGATCAATTAATTGATCGCGCTGATATTCTTTTCCCTTCTCCAATAATACTGACAGACTCATAAAGTTTTCTAACTCAACGACTTCTTGGTCGAGTTCATTAACATTTAAGACAATAACTAAATTCTTTTTTTCACGTAGGGTTTTTTGGAGAACAATTCCTGAGTATTTCTCCTCAAAGTCAACACCAATAGCCATCATCCCATCTTGGTTTAAAAAAGAAAGACTTTCAATTTGCCGAAAAACTTTTCTTTTTATTTCTTCACTGGCAGTTATATAAAAAATTGGAGAATAATTGGTTCTGGATAAAAGTCGGGCAATAAAAGGTCGGACCGGTTGAATTGTTGAAAGTGAGCACCGGTTTGAAGATCGGATTTGTTGGGTAATTTTTTGAAGAAAATGGGAAATATTCATGAAAAAAACCGAATGACTAAATAGGTTAACAAGATCGAAAATCCACTCCCAATTACTATTTGTGGAAAAGTATGCTTTTTAAGAATATAGCGTGCCCATCCAATCGGTATAAGCAAAATATAGGCCCATACAAAAAGGGGGTTCACTAAAAATACCAAAGCGGTAACTGGTCCAGCGACACCGGCCATATGCATGCTGATTTTCCAAAAAAGCGATATGAAAGCTCCAAATAAAGTAACGGCAATATAAGAAGCCGTAATTGCCAATATTTGATAAGGAGCACCGAGGTACCAAAAAACAATAAAACCGATTAGGTATAACCCTACAATACTTAGGTAAGGGATAAAACGCTCCCGTCGATCGGGAAGATCAGGATCGGATATCTTGTTACAACGGGCAAGGATAAAAACTAAAGCTATTGGTGCTAGAGCAATAAATACGATACCCAGCAAAGCATACCAAAATCCCGTAACCGTGGGAACAACAGATAACGAAACGATAAAATAAAGAGCTATTGGTATAAAAGTGGGTTGACAAATAATGGATATTCCTTTGGCTATTTTTTTGGTTTCCACAACGATGTATCTCCTCGGCAGTTATGACGCAGAAATGGAGTTAAACCGGTTCATGGCATATTGAACACCATGAGTAACAATACAGATTAAGGCTTCGACTGATCGCTTTTCTGAATCAGCGAGAACAGCTGCTTCATCGGCAGGAGGTTTGAGCAATACATACTCAGTAATTTCGTCTTTTTGTATTGGTTTTCCAATGCCTACCCGTAAACGGATAAATTTTTCTAGATTACAGTATTCAGCAATGGAAAGAACGCCCTTATGGCCCGCCGTACCGCCACCGCGACTGATCCGGATTCTTCCTGGAGGCAGATCAAGTTCATCATGGATAATGATCTTATCCTCAAAAGATTTGGCTATAAAACTCAAAAAGGATAAAAGCCCCAAACCACTCAGGTTCATATAAGTAAGGGGCTTTACCAGATAGAGCTCACGGCTGTCAATTTTACCGTGACACCATTGAAAGCGTTTTGATTCATTCCATCTCCATTGACGCTGTTCAGACAAATTATCAACAATTCGAAAACCTACATTATGACGGCTGTATTGATATTTTTGACCGGGATTTCCAAGTCCGACAACCAAAAACACTTAGTCTTCCTCTGCTTCTTTCTCCTTCTTCTCACCTTTTTTAACCACTTCTGGTTCGGGTGTTTCAATTTCTTCTTCTGGAACCTCTTCCTCTAAAACTACGGGAGGTGTGACAACCACAACGACGTCTTCAAGGTTTTCAGTAAGTTCAATTTCTTCTGGAACTTTGACATTCTTAAGGTGAACTGCGTCACCGATTTCCAGGCCGTTGATATCAACTTCAATAAATTCGGGAATGACGTCAGGCAAACATTCAATTTCAACTTCTTGCATAACCTGTTCCAGAGTACCACCTGCCTTAACTCCCGGTGCTTCACCCTTGAACATAAGTGGTACTTTTAAAGTAATCTTCTGATCGGCTCGTACCCCATAAAAATCAATATGCAAAACCTGTTCTTTAATGGGATTCCTCTGAAGATTCTTGATAATCCCTCGATGAATATTACCATCGATAGAAATATTTAATAACTGGTGGGTTGCTCCCGGTATCTTTAAGACTCTTTTTAACTCACTTTCTTGAACTTTTAACATAATCGTATTGCCTTCTTTACTTTCTTGAGCATAATAAATCCCGGGCACCCAACCCGACCTTCTTAGCCTTTTCATATTTTCCTTTCCAATCGACTCTCTCTTTTCGGTATTAACGGTCAAGATTTCTCTTTGATTCATAGCATTCCCTCCGCTCTCAAGCGTATGATAGTTTAGATTTGACTGTCCGGTTATTTATACTTTAAACCGACGGAGTTTTCTCACGAGAAAAGCTCACTGACGGATAGTTCACTATAAATTCTTTTTATTGCCTCAGCAAAAATTGGTGCCACTGATAGAACTCTCACCTTATCATTGGTTCGGATACTCAACTCTTCTGAATTGGAAGGGATAGTATTGGTTACAACCACTTCTTTCAAACAAGAATTCTTGATACGATCTAAAGCTGGTTCACTAAACACCGGATGGGTGGCACAAGCATACACTTCAATAACTCCTCGATCTTTTAAAGCTTGCGCTCCTTCAACTAAAGTTCCAGCAGTATCAATAAGGTCGTCAACTAATATCGCTCTTTTCCCCCGAACATTTCCGATTACATCCATGACTTGAACCTCAGCATAGGTCGGTCGGTATTTATCAATGACAGCTAAATCAACACCCAAATGATTAGCAAAATTTCGAGCTCGTGCTGTTCCTCCCACATCGGGGCTTACCACTACAACATCCGATAGGTTTTTCGAAGCAAAGTAACGAGCCAGGAGTGATTGAGCAACTAAATTGTCGACGGGGATATCAAAAAATCCTTGAATTTGACCAACATGTAAATCCATGGTTAAAACTCGATCAACACCGGCGGTTACCAGTAAATTTGCCACTAATTTCGCAGAGATTGGTTCCCTTCCTTTGGTTTTTCGATCTTGTTTCGCATACCCATAAAATGGAATTACTGCGGTTATTCTTCTGGCTGATGCACGATTCAATGCATCAATCATAATCAGAAGTTCCATAATATGATCATTCACCGGTGGACAAGTAGGTTGAACAACAAAAACATCACCACCTCGAACGCTTTCTTCAATTTGTATTCGAATTTCTCCATTAGGGAAACGACCTACATCAGCCCGACCCAGAGGAAGATCAAGATACCAACAAATTTCTTGTGCCAGGAATGGATTTGCTCTTCCAGTAAATACCTTCATATGCTGGCTTATTTCACTATAGCAAATCATTTTCCAATCAGCTCCTGTTTTTTTTCTTTTCAACCCATTTGTCAATGTTAACCTGTCTCGCCCGACCCACACCGAGAGCTCGAGAAGGAACATCACGGGTAATCGTCGAACCGGCGGCGGTATATGCTCCTTCACCGATGGTTATCGGAGCAACTAATGAATTATTGCTCCCGATAAAAACCTGGTCATGAATAATGGTTGGATGTTTTTTATATCCATCAAAATTACAAGTGATTGTTCCCGCCCCAATATTAACTTTTTTTCCTAAGGTAGCGTCACCCAAGTAACTATGATGCAATGCCTTAGTTCCTTCACCAATTTCAGATTTTTTGACTTCAACGAAATTTCCAATCCGAGCATTTTTTCTTATCAAAGAATTCATTCGGATATGGCTAAAAGGGCCAATAATTACCTCATCATCCAGAATAGAATCCTCAATAACACTATATTCAATGCGACAATCTTTGCCAACTTGTGATTGGATTAAATGGGTATAGGGCCCAATTTTCGTGTTTTCTTTGATTTCACTATGGCCTTCAATAATTGTTCCAGGATACAACCAGACATCCTTTTCACATTTGACATCCCAATCGACATACACCGATTCGGGATCAACGATTTTAACTCCCGATTCAAATAGCTGGTTTATTTTTTTTCTACGAAATAACCCTATAACCGTTGAAAAGTCATCTGGTGAGTTAACATTAATAAACTGTGTATCCCAGGGTACAGTATAAACCAAAGTTTTAAAATTGAGGTTTCTTGCTACCTCAAGAACATCAGTAAGGTAATATTCTCCCTGAGCATTATTTTTTTGTATTGATTGAAGAACTACCTCTATTTCATTTTTTTGAAAAGCATAAATTCCCAAATTTATTTCTAAGATTTTTTTCTCGTCATCAGTACAATCTTTTTCCTCAACAATTTTCAGGGGAATTCCTTGAAAATCTCTTTTAATTCGGCCAAAACCATCAGGAATTTCTGATTTGGTGCTTAAAATCGCCACTGGAGAATGGTTTTTCTCAAAAAAAGTCATGAATTGATGAATAGTATTGGCTTCCAGAAGTGGCATATCGGCATATATAACCAATATCTTCTGAATCTCAGAATCGAGATGGGGTAAAATAGATTGTACAGCATGAGCGGTTCCCAAGGGTTCTTCTTGTATAACTAACTGAATCGCTGGATCAACAACCGATTGGATTTGGTCATAAGAAAAAGGAGAAACGACTGCTAACCGCTTCCCACAAAAATTGGGAATCTCCAGTTGTAAAAGATAGTTAATCAATGGCCTTCCCAAAACCGGTAAGATGACTTTTGGCTGGGAAGATTTCATTCGTTTCCCTTTACCAGCTGCTAAAACACAAATACACCAATCACGATAATCCATAAAAACCTCCTGGACAAACCAACTCAAAAAAATCATTTCACCATATACTTCTGAAAGAATTACATCTCATATGGCTAGTCTAATATATAATTGAGTATATTAAACTGGAACCACTGAAGTGGTCTTGACTACCTAAACCAAAATATTTTATCGTGTTCTAATATACTATTATAATTCAGTCCTACAAAAAATAAAACGCGACCGTATCAGCCGCGTTTTATTCTCAACTGGCTGGGGCGGAAGGATTCGAACCTTCGGAATCAGGGATCCAAAGTCCCTTGCCTTACCGCTTGGCCACGCCCCAACTCAAACAAAAAGCGAATTAATTATATATAATAGTATCTTTGAAGTCAATTTTCTTTCTCTAATTTCTAAGACTGGTTATTGGAGCTGGGATTCTCCCACCCCTCCCAATAAAATTTTTGGGGTTAGTGGGATTCACTTGAATAACTACCGTTTCTCCCAACAATCCTCCCCACACCACTTCATCACCCGGTTTTTTCCCAACCACTGGAATGATCCGAATCCCCACCGTTTTATTATTAATAACCCCAATTGCTACTTCATCACCAATAATCGCAGAAATAATCTCTTCAGGTGTATCACCAGGTATGGCAATCATATCCAGCCCAACCGAACAAACACTGGTCATGGCTTCAAGTTTCTCAAAATTTAATCTTCCCGTCTTTACTGCTTTAGTCATGGCTGCATCTTCACTTACCGGAATGAAAGCTCCGCTTAGACCTCCTACCGACGAAGAAGCCATGGCACCTCCCTTTTTACAGGCATCGGTTAGCATAGCCAGCGCCAGGGTTGTCCCCCACCCTCCACAGGTATCAATTCCCATCGCTTCAATTATTTCTGCCACACTATCCCCTACCCGAGAGGTCGGAGCCAACGACAAGTCAACTATTCCAAAATTTATTCCTAACTTTCGAGATACCTCTCTCCCGATTAATTCTCCTACTCGGGTTATTTTAAAAGCGGTTCGTTTGATAATTTCAGCAACTTGACCCAGATCGGCTCCTGGATGCCTACGGATCATTTCCTTCACAACACCAGGTCCGCTCACACCGACGTTAATAACCGCATCTCCTTCACCTAGCCCATGGAAAGCGCCTGCCATAAAAGGGTTGTCTTCGGGCGCATTGGCAAAAACCACCAACTTGGCGCAACCAATTCCATTTTTGTCCTGACTTAAATGAGCAATTTCTTTAATAATTTTACCTAATAATAAAATAACATCGACATTGATACCGCTTCGGGTCGATGCCACATTGACTGAAGAACAAATGTGTTCGGTTTGAGTCAAAATAGCTGGTAAGGAATGGATGAGATGTTCTGCAGCTGGAGTTATTCCTTTTTGAACTAAAGCCGTAAAACCACCAATAAAGTCGACCCGAATTTCTCGAGAGAGTTGATCGAGAAGAAGAGCAAGTTCAACCGGACCATTAACTTGGTCTTTTCCAAAAAGAAGAGAAACCGGAGAAATAGCCAAGCGACGGTTTACAATTGGAATTCCAAATCGAAGCGATACTTCTTCAACAACATCATGAAGGGATTGAGCATAAGAACGAATTTTATTGACCACATTTCGACAGGTGTCTATGACGTCTTTTCCTCGACAATCTAAAATATTGATCCCCAGAGTTACCGTTCGGACATCAAGGTTTTCAATTTCAAGCATTCGTATTGTTTCCAAAATTTCCGATCGATCATATAACACAATAATCCCTCCGATTACTTTAATCGGTTTAATAAAAACCGTTATCCTTTTCTGATTCAATCACGGCTTTAAATGCGATGCATGGCTTGGAATACACTGGTATGTTGAAGAAAAATTTGGACACCGATTTCTTCACCTTTTTGAATGAGGTGTTTTTTTAAATCGGCAAGAGAAATAGCGCAGTGACTTAGGTCACCAATTAATATCATGGTAAAATATTCGTTTAAAATTTTCTGAGTAATGTCTTCTATATTCACTTGGTTTTCAGCCAATAAAGAAGTTACCGCCGCTATAATGCCCACACGGTCTTTACCGACGACAGTAATAACGACTTTATCCTGTTGTTCCGCTGGTTGTTCCTCGGCAAAATTCGATGAAGCTATATCATTGATACTCACGAAATTTCACCTCATTCCTTTTTATTTTATCGGCATAAAGGTGAGCAATTCGAGTCGGTTCTGGAATTCGATATTTGCCCGTAACCTTTAATGTCCATTCAAGGGAATTTTGTAAATCAATCCGATGGCCTGGTGATACAAAAATTGGCTTTACTTCTTTCCTGCTCCGCAGAGTGGCGCCAATTATTTGATCATGGTAAAAAATCCAGGAATATTCGCCCTTTCCCGAGGGAGGCTCTACATACTGACCTACTAGCAGACTTTTAGCGACACCAATTGACACAATATTATAAAGAATTCCCATATGAGTGGCTAATCCCACTCCTCGAGGATGGGCAATTCCCTGACCATCGAAAAAGAAAATTTGAGGAATACTTTTTAAAAGTTGAAAAGCAGATGCTACCACTGGTCCCTCGCGAAAAGAGAGAAGGCCTGGGATGTAGGGAAATTGAACTTTTTTTATCGAATGAACAACTTCAATGACCTGAAGTTCAGGATAAGAAAATGTAACAATAACTGCACAGCCAAGGTTTTTTTCCAGATAAGAAACATCTATACCTGCTATGCATTGTATTTCTTGAGGATGGAAAGGAAAAGAAAAAGAAACCTGTTGGGTTAGGCTTCTTTGAATCCTAATCGCTTCCTGAGTATTAACATCAAATGGGAAAAAACGTGTTGGTTGTATCATTTTTTGAAATTTTAAATGGATTCTTTCAAAATCAAATCAATTGAATCTTCCTTATAATTTCATTATAAAGAAAAAATACCAAATTTCCATTAAAAATAATCAAAGAAGAAACTAAAAAAGTGGAAGTTCGAAGGAAGAGCTTTTATCTCTTTCGGCTGTTTAGTAGGTTATAAAAAACAAAAATATATCTTCTATATCAATTCAAGCTCGATAGTTTTGGTAAGAATATCTACATAATTAAAAGAAATCCGCTGGCAACAACCATCAACATCCATCTTTAGTGTGAAAAAAAACGGATAGGCAGTCTCAATTACTCCTTGTCTTATCACTGTTTTTTTGCGACCTTTATTAACTTCGATCCGGACTTCTTTCCCCTTTTTTTCCAAAACCCAAGCTTTAATTTGGTCAACGCTCTGGACTGGCAATATTATCTCGTTCTCCATAATTTTAGTTAATTATAATACTAATCTAAAAAAAAATCAACGAAAATAAGTTTTAGAAGCTGATGATTATGGCTCTACTTCCTTTGTTTGAGTTAGAATTTCTGAGAGTCTTATCCATTCCAGATTGGTTAAATCTTCTGGTCTTTTGGTGATTGGAATTCCGGCATCATTTATAATTAACGGATCGATAATCGGTCGTAATAGGTTGGAAATTTTCTTTCTTTTCTGTTTAAAAAAACCTTGAGCTAAGTTTACCACTCTATTGATTGTATTTATATCTGGTGGATAAGCTCTGGGCAAGCATTTTAAAATCACCGAATCTACCCGGGGCATAGGCCGAAAGCTGCCCCGGGATACCTCAAATCGTTGCTGAACTTGATAACGCATTTGGAAAATAATTGACAAGGGAACTCGTTTTTTCTCACCGGGTTGAGCCATAATTTTTTGGCCAAATTCTTTTTGGACCATCAAAACCAATCTTGTCCAAAGTACTGGGATTTGTAAGATTTTATACCAAATTGCAGTTGAAATACTATAAGGAATATTCGCTACAACTTTGAAAGAGTATTTAGAAAACGGGGCTAAAATCTGAAGCAGATCAACTTTTAAAAAATCCTGATTAAAAAAATGGATATTTGAATTAGAGGACAACTCTTGCAGAGTTTTTTGGTAAAGAATAGGGTCAATTTCAAAAGTCAACACTTCCCCACCATATTGGGCTAAATACCCGGTGAGATTCCCCATTCCGGTACCTATTTCAACCACACAATCATCCTTGGTGAGATCAGAAAACTCAATTACTTTCTCCAATACACCAGTATTAATTAAAAAATTTTGACCTAACTTTATCGAATCAAGCATTCTTTTTAGGTCTTTGTCAGAATCTACCCTTTCACCGTTGCTGAGTTCCCTTCAAGAGTAGAAAGATGATCTGGGAAAAAATAATCACATTTATCAACCGGTACAGTTCTCTCTTTTTGTTCTCCTAAAAGACACCTATAAATGCCTACTTTTTTCTTTTCAGGATCACAGTACCGACAAACCTGACAAAGACCCTCGGGAT
>NZ_DAOLQM010000031.1:0-13906 GCF_035418125.1 Atribacter sp.
GAACGACCTCTTAAGGAAAGCATGTCTTTGGTGGATTCCATACCTTGTTTTGCTGCAGCAATACCGGCATTGATCATCTCTGAAAGAGGTTTCCCCTCATCAAAGGCTTTTTGAAGGGATTCAGCGGTTGGATAAATGGTATCAAACATGGTTTTTTCTCCAATTTTTACCTTTCCTCTTCGTTCGATGCCATGAGCAAAAGCCATCATTAGAGCAACCAAGTCTTCCCGAGTAAGTGTGCTTTTTCCACAAACGGCTGTTCCTGCATCCATAAAAGCGGTTCCGTAAAGTGGTCCCATGGCTGCTCCGCCAGAGAAAATGATCGCCTTTCCAATCGATTGGAGGAGGCTTCCAATATCATTCTGATCATCGGGGTAAGCGTCCACAGCTTCTTTCACTTTTTTAAAGGCAGCAGTGACACTTTCTCCATGATCGGAATCCCCAATTGGAGAATCAAGGTCATTCAAATATTGGCGATTTTCCTCAAGTCGATTTAAAATTGAAGTAAATGACTCTTTAATCCTATTAAAAGAAATGGTATCAGCCATTGTTATTCGTCTCCTTTAATGCTGAATGAGATGTACTCCATCGCAAGGAGCATCAATTAACCGTTTTAAGTCTTCATCAAGTTTGGTGAGCGTAATGGAAAAACCGCCCATCTCCATTGACGTAAAATACTCTCCAATATAATTCCGATGAACAATGATTTGATGATCGGTAAGAATTTGATGGAGTTTTCGATAGCAAATATACATTTCTAAAAGCGAGGTTGACCCAAGACCACTCATCAGAATTGAAACTTCATCTCCTGCTCCAAAAGGGAGATCCTCAAGGATTTTCTGAGTAATGAGGGTGGTGACTTCATCAGCAGACATCAATTTCGTACGCTGTATTCCTGGTTCTCCATGATGGCCGACTCCAATTTCCATCTCATCGTCACCAATTTGGAAACTCGGTTTGCCAGAAGAGGGCATAATACACGGTGTGTGAGCCACACCAAGACTGCGGGTGTTAAAGATGGTTCGGTTGCCAACTTCTTTGAGGGTGGCAAGGTCAGCTCCCTCTTGGGCGAGGGCACCCATCATTTTCCAGAGAACCACTTCACCAGCAACTCCTCGTCGATTATCCATTCGATCCTTTGGAGATGACGCAACGTCATCATTTACTACTAAGATTTCTACCGGAATTCCTTCATCTTGAGCTAACTCTGCAGCTATTCCAAAGTTCATAGTGTCACCAGAATAATTCCCAATACATACCAATACCCCTTTGCCACCATCAGCTGCTTTAATGGCTTCATAGCAACGCTGAACGGGGGGAGCGGCAAAGATATCCCCAACTGCTACGGCATCTAAAAGACCTTTCCCAATATATCCAATAAAAGCTGGCTTATGCCCTGAGCCCCCTCCAGTTATTACACCTACTTTCCCTTGAATGGGAGCGTTGGAATAGACTAAAACTCTTTCATTAGGGAGACGTTTCACTTTATTTGAATTTGCCAGTACATATCCTTCTACCATCTCTTCGATAAGATTTTCATATTTATTAATAAATTTCTTCACGTAGTTGACCCCCTTGTAAAATATTTACCTAATTTTAGCTTCCAATTTATTGATAAATAGACCGTAATTTTTTTAAAATTCTCATGTTACTTGATAATCTTGGTAATAATTTTTCAATACTTGGTAAAGTTTTTGGTATTTTTCAAATAATGTCTTATAAAGCCGATTATTTTCTGAAGATGGTTCTAATACATCCCCATGTCGAATAAACCTTCCGCATCCGCTTTGAAATGAATCAAAAATACCAGTTCCGACTCCAGCAATAAAAGCCGCTCCAACCGAAGCTGGATCATCAATATTGGTGGTTACGACTTCAATACCAGCAACGTCAGCCATAATTTGACACCACAATTGGCTCCTAGCGGCTCCACCCGAAACAATCAAGTGGTCAGCTTCAAGCCCAAAATCTTTCAGAATTTCTATCGATTCTTTTTGGCTGAAAGCAACTCCTTCTATGGTTGCCCGAATTATATGCCGGATGTCGTGTTGGTAGCTTAAACCAAAATAAACACCACGAGCATTAGGATCGGAATGAGGGGTTCGTTCTCCTATAAGATAAGGCAGGAAAACCAGCTGATCACTTCCTGGTCCAACTTCACCAGCTAATGAGTTGAGGTGATCGTAACTCAAGTCCTTTTGGAGATGAAGTAAAGAATGACGAAGCCAACGGTACGAACCACCTGCAGCTAAGGTACACCCCATTAAAAACCATTTTCCCGGGATAGAATAACAAAAGGAATGCAAACCTCTATTTTTTTGGTCCATTTTTGCTTCTTCAGTTTGAGCCATTACAACACCAGAAGTTCCCAATACACAAGACATAATGTTTTTATCAATAACTCCAAGACCAATACCTCCGGAAGACTGGTCGCCACCACCACCAACAACTGGGATTCCTTCTGGAAGGCCCGTCTCTTGTGACACTTTTAAAGAAACATATCCAGTTATTTCGGTTGATTCAACCACTCGAGGAAAACAAGAAAAATCAAAATTAAAATCTTTGATAAGCTTTCTTGACCAGGTGCGTTGCGCGACATCAAAGAGTAAGGTACCAGAGGCATCTGATACTTCAGTGATATATTCATCGGTTAACCGATAACGGAGATAATCTTTGGGAAGGAGATAATGTCTGGATTTTTGTAAAATATCCTTTTGGTGTTTACGAAGCCATAAAAGTTTGGGGAGCCAATATCCTGTGAGCGGTGTGTTGGCAGTATTTTGTAATAGCTTCTCTTCGCCAATCATTTCTCTTATTTCATTTAATTCAATAAAGCTTCTCTGATCACACCAAATCAATGCTGGCCTGAGGGGTTGACCTTTTCCGTCAAGATTTATTAAACCAAGCATTTGTCCTGATAAACCAATAGCTTTTATAGAATCTAGGCTTCCGATTAGTTGTTTTATTTTCTGAATTAAAGTTCGAAAAGCTTCCCACCAATCATAGGGATTTTGCTCGGCCGAATAAGAATCTGGATATGATACAGTCAGTTCAACTGATGCTGATATTATCTTGGTATTATATAAGTCGAGAAGCGATGCCTTTAGGGATGATGTACCCAAATCAATACCTAAAATGTATTCCGCAGGCAATAGCGACAGCTCCCTTCATTTTTTTAGATTAATCCCCCCAAAAAATAAAAAATATACAAAAATACAATTCAATAATTAATAATATAAGATTCCTCCATCAACATTGATTGCCTGTCCCACAATAAAATCGGCATCATCGCTGGCCAGAAAAGCAGTAATACCAGCTAAATCTTCTGGAATACTAATCCTTCCCTTAGGAGTCATTTTGATGAATTTCTCTTTCTTGACCGGATCATTTAAATTAACCTGACCTAATGGAGTATCCACAATACCTGGGCAAATAGAGTTAACGTTGATTCCCAAGGGCGCAAATTCTCTTGATAGTGCCCGGGAAAAGTTCATCACAGCTGCTTTGGTTGCAGCATAGGCAGCTTGGGCAACATCTCCATTTTTTGCACCTATAGAAGAAACGTTAATAATTTTCCCCGATTGCTGTTCTACCATAACTCGACCGATTTCTTGACACATTAAGAATACACTCTTTGCATTTACAGCAAAAATCCTATCCCAGTCCTCCTCTCTATAGTCGACCACTAATCCGGATATCATAATCCCAGCATTATTGACTAGAATATCAATTCGATTAAATTTTTTTAGGGTTTCTTCTTTTATTTTCACTGCAGTATTTCGTAAACTGACATCTCCAATAACCACCAAACTGGGACGGTGGTAGTCTTGTTCTATGATTCGAGCCACTTCTTGGCAATTATTCTCATTTATATCATTAATAACCACCGAAGCTCCTTCTTTGGCTAAACCAATCGCAATAGCTTTTCCTATTCCCTGTCCAGCACCGGTTACTATAGCAATTTTATTTTCGAGTCTCAAAGAAAATCCTCCTTTCAAAAAAACTATGATATTTTTAAATTTATAAACTTTGCTATTTAAACCAAGCTACAAATATTATGACTTCTTATGATGCTTTCTAATGATCGTTAACAAAAAAGAATAAAGAAGATAATTATCTTTTCATTACATACCAAGATTTAAGATCTATCTTCATTATTATAATACCATTTGCTCGGTTTCTTTATCAAAAAGCAACAGGTAATCACTGTCAATTTTTAAAAAAATCTTCTCATCTTCTAATCCAAAAAAATCAGGGGTAGTCTCGACCAAAAGTGTTTTATCACCACAAAGAACGTGAATAATTTTCGAATCCCCTAATGGTTCAACCGCAAAAATAATTCCTGGAATCAAATTGGAACTGTTATTGGATTCATCCTTAAATATTTGTAGATTCGTTGGGCGAATACCGAAAATCCATTTTCTTGATAAGATGTTCTCCAATTCCCTGAGTTTCGCAACTTTTTGCTCATCGTGAATTTCAACTGAGTGGCCTGAAAACAACAGAATAAAACTTTTTTCTTTAAGTTCAATAGAACAACCAACAAAATTCATTGGAGGCTCTCCCACAAAGTCAGCTACAAACAAATTTTGTGGTTTAAAGTATATCTCTTGTGGTGTACCAACCTGTTGAATAACTCCAAAATTCATTACCACAACCTTGTCGGCCATTGCTAATGCTTCAATCTGATCGTGTGTAACATAAATCATGGTTTTCCCCAATTCTCCATGTATTCTTTTCAATTCTGCTCTCATACGGTTTCTCATTTTGGTATCTAAGTGGGAAATTGGTTCATCTAACAAATATACATCAGCATCTCGAACCAGTGCTCGAGCAAGGGAAACTCTTTGTTGATGGCCTCCACTTAAACCTTTTGGATATTTAGTCATTACATCAGTTAATTCTAAAATTTCTGCTAATCGTTGGACTCGACTTTTTATTTCATTTTCAGGAAATTTCATAGCATGCAACGGAAAGGCAATATTATCAAAAACTGTCATCGGTGGGTATAACGCATAAGATTCAAAAGCCATAGCTATATTGCGGGTCCCCGGATCCAATTCGTTTACCAATCGATTACCAATATAAATCTCTCCACCCGTGATTTTTTCCAAACCAGCGATCATTCTCATGGTTGAAGTTTTCCCACATCCAGAAGGTCCTAAAAAGGCAACAAATTCACGATCCTGAATGGCAAGGTCAATCCCCTTTACCGCTTCAACTTTTCCGTATTTTTTCCATAACTTCTTTAACTCTACTTTAGCCAATGTCATTCACATCCATTCATCACAATCTTTATGCGAATTGAAAAAATTACTCTTCTTTTAACAATACATTCAGACCAGTAGTTGGATGGAAGTAGTGCAATTTATCTGGCTGAAAACCAAAATAGACTCTTTGCTTCATCTCGAAATTTAAAGAACCTGAGTATTTCACTTGAAATTTTATTTTTTGTTGAGCCAAAGTGAGTATTTGTATCATGCCCAAAGGTTCAACGACATATACTTCTGCTGGAAAGAAATTTTCCTTAGGAGCCATGCTCACTAGTATGTCGGAGGGGCGCAATCCAATCTTCAAACGATCAACATTGAGATCATTGATTATTTCAGTCATTTTTTGGTTCAAAACCATCTCGAAAGCTTCATTCCGAAGGATAATTCCCGAAGTGGTTGATGACAAAAAACTCTCGAAAAAATTCATTGGAGGATCTCCAACTAATCCACCAACAAAATCATTCTTGGGAAAATTAAATATTTTTTCCGGTTCAGCAATTTGCAAAATGCTTCCCTGATTTAAGACAATAACACGATCTCCCACTCCTAATGCTTCTCGGTAATCATGGGTTGTATAAAGAGTTGTTATTCCGAACTTTCTTTGAATATTTTTTAATTCCCCCCGAAGCCGATGGCGTAACTTAGCATCAAGGTGAGCAATTGGTTCATCCATTAAAAATACCTTAGGATTCCTCACCAACATTCGACCCAAAGCAACTCTTTGTCTTTGCCCACCACTCAGTTGGGAGACATTTCTATCCAATAACCAATCAATTTGCAGAAGTTGAGCTATTTCTTTAATCTTTTGGTCGATTTCATTTTTGGGTAGTTTTCTAAAGGGTGAATGCAAGGGGAAAGCCATATTTTGATAAATTGTCTTATTCGGATAAAGAGCATAAGTCTCGAATACCATAGCTACATCTCGTTCGGGTGGAGGAAGTTGATCAACTCTTTGTTTTTCAATATATATTTGACCAGCAGCGATTTCTTCAACTCCTGCAATCGTTTGAAGGAGTGAAGTTTTTCCAGCACCCGATGGTCCTAAAATCGTTAATAACTCTCCGTCCTTAACTTCACAATTTACTCCTTTTAATGCAATTACTTTCCCGTATTTTTTCCATACATTCTTCAGGGTTAAGCTTGCCATTTAAGATTCCATCCTTTTCACAATGCCGTTTCTCATCTGTAATAATTCTTCTTTCTCCCGGATTCTTTCTCGATTAAATTTTCGATACCAGGGAATAATTAACAGAAGAGCGAAACCCAAACCGATCAAAGGAACAATCCAGATTGGAAGATATTTTTCCAGCCAACCCAGCCATAAAAATCCAAGACCAAAGGTGGTCATAACTGATACAAAAATTCGATCCCCAAAGCCAAAATCCACTGGACTTCACGCCCTTTCCAGCAATTTGAATCACTCGTTAAAGATTATTATCCCTTCACAGCACCTAAAGTTAAACCGCGGATGATGTATTTTTGAACTGCGAATGTAAATACTAAAACGGGAATAACCTGTAAGGTTGCAACTGCAGCTATTTCACCCCATTCAATCGCCCGCGAAGTAACCAACCCTCGGATTCCTACTGGGACAGTTTTTGCCATAGCGGCAGTTAAAACATTGGCAAATAAAAATTCATTCCAAGAAAAGATGAAACAGAGTATTGCAGTAGTTACTAAACCCGGAGCACTGAGAGGTAAAATGACCCTCCAAAAAGCATCCCACCTGGAGTATCCATCCACCATGGCTGCTTTTTCAAGGTCACTAGGTATGTCCTCAAAAAAACTTCTCATGATCCAAACCACAAAAGGTAAATTAAAAGTGGTATAAACAATCACTAAAAGTGATCGAGTATCGTGAAGCCCCCAACGAGTTGCCATGATAAAAAAAGGAATAACTAATACGATAGAAGGAAACATACGAGTACTTAAGATCCAAAAGGAAATGTGCTTATCTCCAAAAAGTTTAAAACGAGCCAGCGAATAAGCCCCAAGAGTTCCAACTGCTAAAGAAAGTAAAGTCGTACTTGCAGATATGATAAGACTATTGTAAAACATCGGTAAAAAATGACGCTTGGTAAAAGCCGATATAAAATTTTTTGCAGTAGGGTGAAAAAAGAATTTTGGTGGAATAGCAAAAATATCGAGTCGGGTTTTTAAGGAGGTTAATATGAGCCACAAAAAAGGCATCACATTCACTACCAAAATAATCCCAATAATAATTATAGCGATTATGGTTTTCGTTTTGTTTTTTTCCAAGAGTAACCACCCCAAAATCAGTATTGTCTATCCCATTCAGTTTCTCATGGGGTCAAACCGTTTGCTTCGCCCGGCTTAAAAGATTTACTAAAATAACCGAAACAATCATTATAATATACAGCAAGATAAACGAAATCGCTGAAGCTTTACCAATCCCCCACAGGTAAAAGGCATTCCGATAAATGAACATACTTAAAACATCGGTCGCCTCTCCAGGTCCACCCTCGGTTAATGCATATACAATATCGAAAACCCTGATAGCATCCATAATTCTTAAAACTAAAACGATGAGGATAACCGGTTGAAGCAAAGGAAGAGTAATTTTCCGAAACACTAGAAAAGGTGATGCTTTATCGATTCGGGCAGCCTCATAGGGTGCAGTAGGAAGTGCTTCCAACCCAGCTAATAATACCATGATAAGAAAAGGTGTCCATTGCCATATATCAACAACCATCAATGCCGGAAGTGCACTCGTAATATCAGCCAGCGGAGCAGTAGCGTAACTCATCAGGTGAAGCTTACGAAGGATAAAGGTAACTAAGCCGAACTCCGACTGATAGAGGTAAGTCCAGGTCAAACCAACGACAATCGGTGCCATAATCATTGGTAGCAAGATGAAAGTTCTAACAATTCTCGAACCAGTAACTGTTCCTTGTAAGATAAGAGCAATACACAATCCTAAAAAGAACTCAACCACAACAACAACCACTGTAAAGGTAATTGTTGTTCGAAGAGAACTCCAAAAAGTCGGATCTTTTAATATATTTCGGAAATTATCCAAACCAATATACCCTTTCAGGGTATCCGCTGCTCGTGCTAAGTTATAATCCGAGAGTGAAAGGTTAAAGGCATAAATAGTTGGATAAACGGTTATTATAGCCAATAAAATGATAGTGGGGAGCAATAAAGCCCATTTAAACTTGGTTTCAGTGCTCGATATCCAAAAACCAAAACGTTGAAAAACCGAAAGTTTTTTAAGTGACAATCGACTTTCCCCCTTTTGCTGCACAGAGATATCAATCTCTGTGCAGCAAAATTTTCTTAAAAATTACGCCTTATTTATAACCACCTGTTTTCAAGAGTTCTTCAACTTTTGCCGCAGAAGTATCTAAAGCTGACTTCACGTCTTTCGCTCCAGCAATAACTGAGTTAATTTCCAAAGCAAGAGTTTCAACCATGTCATCCCATTCCGGTATTCTTGGTCGCCATCCAGTACTGGCAGCAGCTTCGTCTGTTGCGGCAAAACTTGGGAATTTATCACGTAGTTCCTGAACTCCATAAACTGACATCCTGGTTGGTGAAGACCCGTGACCTACTCCACGGAGTTGGATATCTTGACTAGTCGCCCATTGAATGAAGAGGAATGCCGCTTCTTTGTTCTTGGAAGAAGTCGGAATACCTAAGCTGGAACCACCATAATGAGAGACTGGGTCCCCATAGGATGGTACCGGGGCATATCTCATCTGTCCAACCACTCTCGATTCTTCTGGATTTTCCATACTTCCATAGTTTTCATCCCACTGAACCGATTGTGCCACTGTACCCTGTTGAAGAGCGGTACTGACATCGTCCCAAGTCCAAGTGGTTACTCCAGGAGGAGCGAATTCTGCCATCTTTTTATAAAATTCAGTAGCTTTCACACCATTCTCATCATTAAATTTTACATTGTAGTTATCATCATAGAATTCACCTTGAAATGCCCATAAAATACAGAGCCATTCACAAACCACTGAGAGGTGACGTTTAGCCATCATACCAGTCCCATAGAGTTCGGGAGGATGATTGAGCTTTTGCATGGTATCCATCCATTCATCCGGCTTCTTTGGAGGTCCAGCTACACCGTATTTATCGTAAACGGCTTTATTCCAAAATAAATACTGGATGACACTATCGAAAGGATAACCATATGCTTTGCCATCCCACATAGTCCCTTCCCACATCCTTGGATAGAAATCATCTAGAGCATTATCCGGATTGACTAAAGCAGGGTTGTCCATATACTGCTCGAAGGGTTCAATATACCCAGCCTTAACATATTTTCCTGTCCAGGAATAGTCAAAGTTGAAGACATCATATATTCCGGTTTTTGATGCAAAATCCATTAATGCTTTTTCTTCAAGGTGTGGATGGGCCTGACGCTCAACAATAACTTTAATACCGGTTGCCTTCTCAAATTCAGGTACAACTTCTTCGACCCAATAGCTAGGGGGAGTGGTTTCGGTTATAAACCGTAAGGTAACCCCGGCATAGGGTTTGGCTGCTTCTTCTAAACTCCATCCAAAGGCAATAGACGTCATTCCCAGAACTAATATCATTACTCCCAATAAAATAAGAGATTTCAGTTTCAATTCAATCCCTCCTTCTTAAGGTATTTCGTTAAATAATTAATCTGTTCGAATACAAAAATTACACCACAAAATTTTTTTACCAAATCTCACCTCCCTCATTCCTATAATTTAACCGATTATTGAATGCAATATCCACCATCAATAACCAGGGTTTCACCAGTTACCAAATTGGAAGCCTCACTAGCCAGGTAAAGAGCCGCAGCTGCAACTTCTTCTGGATAACCAAAACGACGAAGGGGAATTTTCTTTTTCATAGCTTCTCCCACTTCCCCTGACCAGGCTTTTATGCCCAATTCAGTGAGAATAACAGTTGGAGCAATAGCGTTGACATTAATACCATATTCAGCCCATTCCAAAGCTAATACTTTCGTCATACCAATAATCCCGGCTTTACTGGAACAATAAGCTACATGCTTATCAAGGGCGATCAATCCCGCCTGAGAAGCAATGTTGATAATTTTTCCTTTTTTCTGTTTGATCATCTCTCGACCAATGATTTGAGAGAGCATAAAAGGAGCTTTCAAATTTACTGCCATCGTTTTATCCCAGATTTCCTCGGAAAGATTTTCAGCATCATCCAACATTCCTACTCCGGCGTTGTTTACTAAAATATCAATTCGAGGAAAAACTTTAAAGCTCTCTTGATGAATTCTCTTAAGGTCAGTATTTTTAGTAATATCAGCAATAATAGGAAGATTTTGATTGGTCCGTCCGGGAAGGGATTTGGCTACATTGATCACTTCCTGATCTAAATCAACCAATATAATGTTTGCCTTGTATTCTGAAAATACCTGGGCAATGGCTTTACCAATTCCTTTTGCAGCTCCAGTGATTAGAGCGGTTTTCCCTTCCAAACTAAAATTCAGAGAATATGGTTTTTCTCCCAAAATGATCACTCCTTCTTGTAGGTATTTTCCTTATACTAATATGCCATTAATAGCCTGCAACTATTGTTCACAACAATAAACCTCTAAATAAAATGAATATTAACTCCTTCTTTATTTTCAAGCCTCTATCTTTTTTAGAATGGCATTTGAAGAGAGGTTGTCGATAACTAAAATGTTTACAAAACCGCCACACAGAGCTCCGATAATTGCATCAACCTTATTTAACCCTCCGGCAACACCCACAATATCAGGCACTTTTTTAAGTTCAGTTAAAGGGACAGCAATTCTTCTCTTATTTCCCTCAAATTCAACTATATTGCCTTGTATATCAAAAAAAGTGCCATTGATAACACCAACTGCCTCTTTCTCTAATAGTTCTCTATATTCTTTTTTAGTTATGGTTTCGGTATCAATTAACATGGTTTGGGGTGTAACATTTCCAATCCCAACTAAAGCCAAATCTATTTTCTCCGAAAGGGCTGCTTTAATAATAGAATCCTTTAACATCGCATCACGTGTTTTTTGATCTTTAGTGAATGCTGGAGCTGGTAGAAAATATACTTTGGCATGAAGTTTTTTTGCAATGCTTCGAGATATTTCTGTGGCGACAACATTCGCTGAAATTCGACTTAAACCGCCAATTAATTCAAATATTTTAATATTATAATCTCTTTCTTCTAAGGTTTTTATGTATTGAACAAGTTCATAGAGAGTTCTTCCCGAAGCAACGCCAATACTTAGGTTTGGTTGAATAAACTGATTTAAAAGATGCGCACCCTCTTCGGCAACACTTTTTATGATATAGTCAGAACTATTACTAAATACTTCTGTCACAACAACCTTTTTAAGATGGAAAACTTCTTGTAGCCTTTTTTCCAGGTTTCGAAGATGACTATGGTCAGAACGATGTATCTTGATCTGCACAATTCCAACCTCTCGGGCTTTCTTTAATAGTCGGGAACATCTTTGCCTGGACATCCCCAGCAATTTAGAAATATCGAGGATGGAAAGATCATTCTCGTAATAGAGTTGTGCTGCTTTTGTCATTAATTTTTTTTCTGATTGTTCGTTAACCATCATTATACATGATAATAACATTTGTTAAATTACATATGTTATTATCATGTATAATAAAAAAAAGCCTTTAGTTTGTCAATCAGAAATGTAAATTAATAAGAAGTTAAATCGAAATACTTTTTCCATTTAATACCTTTTTGTCCATTAACAAAAAATTTATAAAAATATTTATAATTAAGAAATGACATAACTATTCTTTTCAGTTTATTTCATTTATTATTGAATCGTGTAGCCACCATCAATAACTAAGGTTTCACCGGTTATTAAATTTGAAGCATCACAAGCCAAAAATAATGCAGCAGCAGCTACCTCTTCTGGATAACCAAATCTGTCTACCGGTATTTTTCTTTTCATAGCTTCACCAACTTCTCCTGCCCAAGCCTTTTCTCCCATTTCGGTGAGTATTACAGTTGGAGCAATTGCATTAACATTTATATTATATTTAGCCCATTCCAGGGCTAAAATTTTTGTAACACCGATTAATCCTGCTTTACTTGCCGTATAGGCAGCATGTTTTGGTAAAGCCACCAAACCAGCTTTTGATGCAATATTTACAATCTTTCCATATCTTTGTTGAATCATTTGCCGACCTATAATTTGAGCCAATCTAAATTGTGCAGTTAAATTAACAGCTATGACATCATCCCAATCTTTTTCAGACAAATTTTCAGCATCATCTAATCTTGAGATACCAGCATTATTAATTAATATTTCTATCTTTCCAAACTCCTTAAGACCAACATCTAAAATTCTTTGCAGTGTGTCTGATTTTGTAATGTCACCCTGAACAAAAACAGCTCGACGTTCCAATTTTTCAATCTTTTTTAATATATGATCAACTTCTTTGTCAAAATCTACTAGTACTAAATCAGCACCTTTCTGAGCAAATACTAAAGCAATAGCTTTCCCGATACCTTTTGCCGCCCCAGTAATAACAGCAACTTTTCTCTCTAAACTAAAATTTCCATTAAATGGAACATAATCCATGGTTTGCCTCCAAAAAATCAAGCCGGAAAAACTTATTTATAAAAGGTAAAAATATTAATAAACCATTTACTTACAGCATGATATGATTTTTTTGGTATTTTCTAATGCTTCACGGGCATATTTCTCTGGTTGACTTCCCCAGAGTTCAACAGTCAAATAGCCATCATAACCGATTTCTTTTAAAGTCTGATAAAAGGAGATTAAATTCACATCACCTTTACCGGGAACTGCTCGGGTTTCCGGCGCTCCAATTAAACAATCTTCAAAATGAACATGAACTAAATCTTTTCCAAATGATTGCACGACATCAACAATATTTTCCCCACCATAGAAAGCGTGAGATGAGTCTAAAACTAACTTTACCTGATCAGAATGACACTCATTCATAAAATCAACTGCTTGCCAGGATGTTGTTACTAAGTTTGACCAAAGGGTATTAACAAACTCAATCCCAATATATACTCCTAATTCTTCAGCTCGCCTAATGCCTGGTCTCATTTGATCAAGCGATCGGTTCCAAGCTTCTTTCCAGGATGTTCCATAAACCACCACCCCCGGAACCACGACTAATACTTTGGACTCTAAATCATTACATAATTCAACACATTTAACCAAATAATCAGTAGCAGCCTCTCGCTCAGATTGAAGAGGACTAGAAAAATTCATCCCAAAATAATATCCACTAATTGCTGGAACCTCTAAATTACATTCTTTCACCAATTTTTTTATAGCAATTCGATGCTCTTTGTTAATATCATACGGCCAAACATGAGGACGTGCAGCATCTAGTTCTATTCCATCATATCCCAGCTTCGCTGTCCGCTTTATGGCTTCTTCAACCAAATAAGTTGGCACCCAGCCACCATGAGGACCAAAAGCATAGGCATGTAAGCTGATTTTCACTTTAGCAAGCCCCTTCCTTTGTTAAATTTCTTTAAAATTTAATATATATAAATGCCTTATTATTTTTTTTAAAATCACTAAATAATTCATAGCAAAGAGGGTTCTCCCTTTGCTATGGTTTTATTCTCCAATCTCCTTGGCGACTGCTCGGAGATGCTTCAACCCTTGAACC
>NZ_DAOLQM010000032.1:0-13481 GCF_035418125.1 Atribacter sp.
GAATTTTTTCCTGTTCCGTCATGGTGAGGAGCAAAGCAACCTGGCAATCTCATCCTTAAAGTTTTTATAAAGAAGAAATTATAAAAAGATGAGATCCTCACGCCCTCAAAAAGCGAGGGCTCAGGATGATGGCATTTTTAATCATTAATGTATTTTCAGGATAGAATAAAATATTATTGAGTTACTCTTAGGAGGTGTGAAAAAATGTTAGGTGGTCACCAATCAAGAAAGCAATTTAAACAATTATTTTTAGGAAGTGCGATTTTTTTAGGGCTGGTTTTTATACTCCCTTTTGGAGTTTTTGCTGAAGAAACAAACAGTCCCCCTCTCACTCTCCCTGAAGCAGTAAAAATTGCGCTGGAAAACGGAAATGAAATGAAAAAAGTTCAATTTGATTTGCAGCAGAGTGAATTAAACTACAAAAAAACTAAAGCTGATTTACTTTTGGCTCCTTCGGTATTGAGCGATCTGTCCAATGAAACCGCACTATTAGTTGCCCAACGGAATTATGAAATTACTCGTTCCAATCAAATCCAGGTGGTCGAAGAAGCTTATTACAATATTCTCAAGCTCCAACGATCAGTGGTTTTAGCTCAAGATAATATTAATCGTTCTCAAAAGCAATTGGAAAATGTAAAAGCTAAATATTCATTAGGAATGGTTGCTCAGATTGATGTAATCTCAGCGGAATATGAATTGTCAAAAGCCCAGTCAGACCTTTTAAATGCAGAAAGTAATTTACAGATAGCCAAAATGAATTTTAACCAGCTTTTGGGGAAAGACCTAAATAGTCCTGTAGATTTGGCAAGTGAATTGATTTTTAATCCCTCAAATATTGATTTGAAGGAAAGCGTTGAATATGCTTTGAAACATCGTCTAGAAATTAAAAAAGCTGAGGATGAAGTAGTTTTAAAAACCAAAGAGGTTCAGGTTAATACTAATGATTACACACCGGTTATCAGCCAGCAACTATCTCATATAGGATTACAGATTTCATTAGTTAACCTTGAAAACATTAAAAATAGTATTCAAGTTGAGTTGAAACAAAACTATGAAGTGCTAAGAACTGCAGAACGAGCTGTTCCACTGCAGGAGAAAAGTTTAACCCGGGCTAATGAATACCTGAAAATAGCAGAAGCACGATATGATGCCGGAGTTATTACCAGCATTGAACTTATTGATGCTCGAAACGAAGCATTTCAAGCAGAAAACGCTTATTTACAAGCGGTATTTGATTATAATGTTGCCAAATCAAAATTTTATAATTCTTTAGGAATGTCATTAGAAGAGCGGATGAAAGTATTTTATGAGGAGGGATCGGAAACAGTTCGTCAAAAACAAGAAGCTGGAGAAGAAACAGAATCATCTACTGATTAAAAATTATGAGAATGGAGGAAAAATATGGCAGGTGTTGTTGGAATATATCAAGGGAATCAAATCTCTCTGATTGAAAAACTTTTACCAGAAATTGCTTATCGAGGTAAATCGGGGAAGACACTTTTCCAAAACGGTTATTGTTCGCTCGGAATGATATGGAATGATTCCCAAGCGCCTCCCTTAAAATCGGGGAAAAATGAAATAATTTATGAGGATCAGGGTGGCGATGGGCGTTCAGTGAAAATTGTTTTAAGTCAGGAAAACATTGTTCTTTCTCGTGACTTTCTTGGTATTGCACCACTCTACTATGGTTGGAAAGATAATGAGTTCTTACTATTCTCTTCGGAAGTAAAACCTTTAATAAACCTAGTTCCAAAAGTCAACGAGCTTTTACCCGGACATGTATTTAATGGAAAAAACTCTGTGCCTCAAATTACATTACCGCAAGAATCAGTAACTAAAGATGACCCCAGTCAAATAGCTAAAAAGCTTTATAAGCTTTTATCTGAAGCAGTTCAAAAATGTATTTCAGCTCAGAAAATTGGATCTTTGCTGTCGGGAGGTTTAGATTCAAGTGCTATATCAGCCATTGCACGCCATGATATAAATACATTTCATACTTTTGCCGCAGGAGTGAATTCGGCTCCAGACCTTTTATATGCTCGTAAGGTTGCAGAACATATCGGTTCCATTCACCACGAAATGGTTGTAACTCAGCAAGATTTAATAACAATATTACCAGAAGTTATTTATCATCTTGAGTCGTTTGATCCGCTATTGGTCCGATCGAGTGTAACCAATTATTTAGTCGCCCGTTTAGCGGCTGAATATGTTCCTGCGGTTTTTTCCGGTGAAGGCGGGGATGAATTGTTTGCTGGTTATGAATATTTAAAATCAATCCCTCCCGAAGAGTTGACCGATGAATTAAGAGATATCACGCTTCGCCTTCACAACACGGCCTTGCAGAGGGTAGATCGTTGTGCATCGGCCTTTGGAATTATAGCTTATATACCTTTTCTTCACCCCGATGTTGTCCGTTTTGCTTTAAGTATTCCTCAGCAATATAAAATAAAAAACCAAGAAGAGAAATGGATTTTGCGATGTGCATTGGAAAATAAACTCCCAAATCATGTTCTTCATAGGAGGAAAGCCAAATTTTGGGAGGGAGCTGGGGTTAATGAAATATTAGCCTCCTATGCAGAAGAGAAAATTTCAGCATCAGAATTTGAAGAAGAGCATATTCTGCCCAATGGGTGGAAAATAAAGTCTCGGGAAGAATACCTTTATTATAAAATATTTATAGATTGTTTTGGTGAAATGAACTATCTTGATTGGATGGGTCGGTCAAAAACCTATTCTGAAAATTGACTTTTTTGTTTTTTTTAAAAAAAAAGTGTTTTTCCACTAAAGATACATTAAACTTCTTCAAGGAGAACTATGAAAGCTCCCCTTCTATCCCGAAAATACCATCAAATGAATTCCCCCATTGAGGGGGGTTAGGGGGGTGTGCCCTTAATCCGTCATCCTGAGCGGTGCTTTTCCGCGTGAGGATCTCATCTGGCGCAGCCGGCGTCATCCTGAGGCTTCGTATTCAGAAGCCGTGAGGATCTCATCTTTTTGTTTTTTATTCCTAAAAAAAATAAAAAAAAGGATACCAAGATTTATACTACTAAAAAAGGATTTTACTTATTGAAATCTCCCCTCGTTTTGAATTCCTTCTCAAAAGGGTTTAATAACCATTAAAAAATCAGATAGTAAATATTTAAGAAAGTGGTAATATGATTCATAAAAATTCATTACTATCACGGAGAATTTTCCATGGACAGTACCAATTTTACTCAAGATGAATTGGATGGTTCCCTTCAAAGTGGAGAAAATCAAGCTATTAAAAAAAATGACCAGGAAGAACTATTTCATATATTCACGTATAGTGAAAATCAATACCGAGAAATTAAAATAAAAGAGGCAGATGAAATAGATGATTTAAGAGATAGTCAGTCAATAACCTGGATTAATGTTGATGGTATCTGTCAGGAAAATATTTTAACCAAGATTGGATCGAAATTTGGTATACATCATCTCGTGTTGGAAGATATACTCGACACTACCCAACGCCCAAAAGTCGAAGATTATGAAAATTATCTCTATATTGTTGTAAAAATGATATATAGCCAGAACCAGTCGGATGAAATCATTTCAGAACAGGTGAGTCTTATATTAGGAGACAAATTTGTTATCTCTTTTCAAGAAGAAAAAAAAGGAGATGTTTTCGAAGAGATAAGAAATCGCATTCGTCTCGGTAGGGGTCGGTTGAGAAAAGCAGGAGCCGATTATTTGGTTTACGCTCTCCTGGATGCGATCGTCGATAATTATTTTCTCATGGTGGAACAAATCGGGGATCAATTAGAAGAATTAGAAGATGAATTGGTTGACCATCCTTCCTCAAAAATTTTACCGAGGATTCATTTTTTAAAAAGGAATATGATATTTTTTCGAACCTCTATTTGGCCCATGCGTGAAGTGATCGGTTCTTTAGAAAGACGTGAGTTTCCCTTTATTGAAAAATCCACCGTCGTTTATTTACGGGATATATATGACCATATTACTCAACTTATCGATACAATTGAAACTGATCGAGAATTAATTTCCAGTATGATTGATATTTACCTATCGAGTATCAATAATCGTTTAAATGAAGTAATGAAAGTTCTAACCATGATTGCTACCATTTTTATGCCCCTTTCTTTTATCGCAGGAATCTATGGCATGAACTTTCGTTTTATGCCTGAACTGTATTGGAAATGGGGGTATGCAATTACCTTGTTCACCATGGGAGGAATAGCGTTGATTATGTTATTTTTCTTTAAAAAGAAGAAATGGCTATGAGAGAATTATTCATTTTTCTTTTGGATTTAAGGATTCAAAATATGTTTTTGTATAAAACTTTAAATAAGCATTTGTAACCTGTGAGGAGGTTCTATTATTTATGAAAGAAGAGTCATCAAAAGGGACTCCCCCTTTAATCCGGAAAAAAGGTGGGAGTAAAATGCAAAAATCTTTAGGACCGGTCATTAATTTAGAGGAGCATGTTTACCCTGATTGGTGGCGAAGAATATTTAATTCAATTTATTTAAAAACCGATGCCGATGTTGTTGAAGATAGTGAAATAACCCGCAAAGAGGTCAATTTGTTTATCGAAGCTGTTTCACTATCTCCTGATGATAAAATATTAGATCTTTGCTGTGGTCAGGGAAGGCATTCTTTAGAGTTAGCACGACGAAACATGAAAAATATCTATGCATTAGACCGCTCCCATTACTTAATACAGAAAGCTAAAATTCAAACAAAAAAAGAGGGTTTAGGTATCCAATTTCGAGAAGGAGATGCGAGAAAACTTCCCTATTCAAGTGATTTTTTTGATGTGGTTCTTATTTTAGGAAATAGCTTTGGATATTTTGAGACTGTTCAAGATGATATTAAGGTTTTAAAAGAAATTTTCCGGGTTTTGAAGCCTTGGGGACGGTTATTAATAGATGTCGCTGATGGCGAGTTTTTAGCTGCCCATTATGAACCCCGTTCATGGGAATGGATTGACAAAAAATATTTTGTTTGTCGAGAACGATCCCTTTCGGCTGATGGTCATCGACTTATTTCTCGAGAAATAGTCAATCATGTGGATCGAGGAGTCATAGTTGATCAATTTTATGGAGAAAGACTTTACACTGAAGATGAACTCAGCCAACTCCTAAAAAATTCTGGTTTCAATGATATTGTTTTTCATGGAAAAATATCTTCAAATTCTCAAAGAAATCAAGATTTAGGTATGATGAAACAAAGAATAATCGTTAGTTCTCGAGTAAAAAAACCTTGGACCCCAGGTAAGAAAAAGTTACCACCAAGTATTCGACGAGTTGCAGTTTTATTCGGTGATCCAGGGAAGCCTGACATTTTAAAACCATCATCAGTTTTTGATGACGATGATTTTTATACCATAGACCAACTGAAATCAGCTTTGCATGAATTAAGAGAATATAGTTTTATATATCTCGATAATCATCAAAAACTGGTAAATAATCTCATTTCCCTGAGAGGGAAAATTGACTTGGTTTTTAATTTGTGTGATGAGGGTTTTAATAATGATCCTCGCATGGAGTTACATATCCCCTCTTTTTTAGAAATGATAGGAATTCCCTATACGGGATCCGGACCTCAATGTTTATCTTATTGTTATGATAAATCATTAGTAAGAGGAATGGCTCGGGAGATGAATATTCCAGTTCCGAAAGCGTTTTTTATTAAGCCGGAAGACACCATATTTGATCTCATGATAAATTTTCCGGTCATTGTAAAGCCAAATTTTGGTGATGCAAGTTTTGGAATTACCCAAAAAAGCGTAGCTTATAAAATTGAAGAATTGATGAATGCTATATCGGATATTCGTGGCCAGTTTGGTTATGATAAACCAATTTTGGTTGAAGAATTTATAACTGGTTCAGATCTTAGTTTAGGAATTATTGGGAATTCCCCCGAATCATACTTGGTACTTCCTTTATTGGAGGAAGATTATTCAGAACTACCGGTGGAATTACCAAAAATTTGTGGATATGAAGCAAAGTGGCTTCCTGACTCGCCCTATTGGAAAATTAAGTCGGTTAAAGCTAAAATTCATGAAGAGACTGAAAAATTAATCATAGGAAGTTCGTTGAAACTTTTTGAAAGATTGGAATGTCGGGATTATGTTCGTTTTGATTGGCGTTTGGATGATTTAGGGAATCCACGACTATTAGAAGTTAATCCTAACCCAGGTTGGTGTTGGGACGGGCATTTAGCTAAAATGGCAAAATTGGCTGGAATATCATATGCTGAATTGTTAGAATCAATATTAAAAGCAGCTGAGGTTCGTTTTGGGTTTAGGAGCTTAAATGGGGTAAAGAAAACTTTTAATAATGATCATCAAATAACTAATCAAGAAATAATTTTAAAATAAATATTATCAGGAGGTAGGTCATAATGAGGACTCGTCGATTAGGGAAAACCGATCTCGAATTAACGGTGATTGGATTTGGATCTTGGGCAATTGGTGGTGGAGGATGGAGACACGCCTGGGGCCCTCAAGATGACTCTGAGTCAATAACAGCCATAAAGAAAGCTTTAGATCTCGGGATAAATTGGATTGATACTGCTGCAATTTATGGTCTTGGACATTCAGAAGAAATAGTTGGGAAAGCAATCAAGGGTATTTCGAAAAAACCAATCATAGCAACAAAATGTGGTTTAGTATGGGATGAAATGAAAAATATTTCTAACCGACTTAAAAGAGAAAGCATTAAAGCTGAAGTTGAAGCAAGTTTAAGGAGATTAGATATCGGTACCATTGATCTCTATCAAATTCACTGGCCGATTCCTGATGAAGATATCGAGGAAGGTTGGGAAACAATGGCTCAATTGGTAAAAGAAGGGAAAGTTAGATATATTGGGGTATCGAATTTTAATGTATCCCAAATGAAACGAGCCCAATCAATTTATCCAATTGCATCACTACAACCTCCTTACAGCATGTTGAAAAGAGATATTGAAGAAGACATACTATCCTTCTGTAACCAAAACTCAATTGGTGTTGTTGTTTATAGCCCAATGCAAAAAGGATTACTGACCGGCAAAATGACTCGGGAACGGATTGCAAGCTTTCCGGCTGATGATCACCGAAGAAACGATCCCGAGTTTAATGAGCCATTAATTAGCTATAATCTTGAATTCGTGAATCAACTGATTCCAATTGCCAAAAAACATAATAAAACTCTTGCACAACTAGCAATTGCTTGGGCTTTGAGACGTCCTGAAGTGACGTCAGCTATTGCAGGAGCCCGACATCCGGATCAAATAGCTGAAACGGTTTTAGCGGGCGATTGGACACTTCCTCAAGAGGATATTGACAATATTGAGAAATTGTTCCGGGAGCGTAAACAAAAAATTATGAATAAATAATTACAAAAATCATAGAGGGTGAAAGCGTTACAATTGATCCGATAATTCTGCTTCGCCCTCTACCCTGAAAACACCAATATTGGTGAAAAAAGAATAAACAAAAAAAGAAAAAGGCACACCCCCCTTAGTCCCCCCCCTCAATGGGGGAATGAATTCAACAATTCCCCTCCTTGGGGGGTGCCGCTTTACGGCGGGGAGGGTGTTTTTTCGGTTTTTCCTCGATAACCTGAGAAAATTATAAAGAAATTTGATTAAAGTTGAGATCCTCACGCCCTCAAAAAGCGAGGGCTCAGGATGACATCGGTAGTGTTAGATGAGATTCTCACGTCGCATAATACGCTCCTCAGAATGACGGAGAAAAATCTCCCCCTCTCCCCTTCAACCTTTATTTTGCCCGATTAGTAGCGACATGCCATGGCATGTCGAATTTTGGGTTTTCATCTTCATCTGGTGCCACAACCTTAGCATGAGGGCTTATCATGTTTTTATTTATCCAATAGGGGGATAACACTCCCATTTACTTTTTTCATTTCGTTAAAGAAAGCCAGTAAGTTATTTATTGGGCAATCTGATCCAATTTCGTGTGATGCTGAAATTATATAATTGTTTTTAGAACCTAAAATTTCAATACAATTTCTTACTTCCGATTGAACGTCGGTAGGAGTGCCAAAAGGTAAAGTTTTTTGAGTACTTATTCCTCCCATAAAAGCGAGGTGATCGCCAAAACGGTTCTGAAGAAGTTGAATGTCCATTGCCTGTGGTTGGACGGGTATAAGAACATTGAGTCCAATTTCAATCATATCATCCAATATCTCTAAGACGTTTCCACAGGAATGATGGAAAACCGGTATTCCCTCTTTTTTGGCGACATTCCATATTCTTCCCAATCTTGGTTTAAGAAGGTCTTGCCAGGTTTTTCGAGCAATCAACAAACCCCTTTGAGTCCCATAATCATCCCCAGTATAGATTCCATCTACGCCAAGTTGGATCAGTTGACGAAGAACCTCGATTTGGTAATCAGTAATGAGATCCAAAAGCCTTTCTAATTCGGTTCGATTATCAATAAGATCAATCATGAAATTCTCAAAACCTCTCAATAACCAGGCTCGTTCCATAAGCACCCAACCCTGGGTTGAGAGAATAAAATATTCTTTTTTTTGCCAATCCTGAAGTGGAATAAAATCCTGATATAGAATTGAATTCTGGGGATCGGGGAATTGAAAGGAATTAAAGTTTTTCCAATCCGTTAACGGATGATAACAAGGGAGATACCCTTCCGATTTAACAAGATCCCATCCAACTCCAAAAACATCGTAGTCAACCCCCTTTTCTTCATCCAATTTTACTTTTTTATGGGTATCGATATAGAGGAAATGGTTTCCTAAAAGTTCAGGGAGCTCCTTTTCCTGGATTTGAAAATGGTTGAGAAATTCTTTTTTCATTCTCCAGGTAAAATCGATTTGATGAGGAAGCCGATCGCTTTTTTGGTGATGGATAGCGTGATTGACTCTTTCTTTTTTGGTCAAAGCAAACCCTCCTTTTTCAGAAATGGGAGTCCAGCTGCACCCATAACACTCGCTTTTCCCTTGAAAGTCCCGAGTTTCAAATCAGGAAGGGAGAACGACCAGAATTGATGTTTAACATAATAAGATTCAACGAGCTTGAGCCAGAAATCACCGGACTCGGAAACTCCACCTCCTAAAACGATGGCTTCTGGATCAAAGATTTGAGCAATGTTAGCCAGACCAATTCCAAAATAATAAGCAGCTTGATGGACAATATTGGTATAAGGGGAAACATTCTCCAGGGCTTTTTGCATTATTACAGCACCGCTCACCGGTTTTTTAGTTAAATGGTAAGCTTCTCTTTCCATGGCACTTCCCGAAGAGAGAGCCTCGAGGCACCCGGCGTTGCCACATCGACAAAGGGGGCCACCAGGTTCAACAATAATGTGGCCTAATTCGGCAGAAATGCCTCTTGCTCCACGAATGAATTGTCTTTCCCAAATTAAAGTTCCTGAAATTCCAGTACCGACACTTACATATACCAGGTTCCGATATTTTTTCCCAGCTCCGAAAAATACCTCAGCGATGGCACCGCTCCGTACATCATGTTCCAAGTAGAATGGAAAATTTAATTTTTCAGAAAGAATCTGAACAACCGGAACGTTTCGCCAGTTGAGATTTTCTGAATAAACCATAACTCCACGGTTTATATCAATTAATCCTGGGCAAGCAATTCCCATTCCAACTAACTCATTCTGTTTTTTTAGTTTTTTCATAAGTAATTGCGCTAATGAGGCAATATCATTTAAGACTTTCTCTATCCGTCTTTCTGTTTCTACTGGTATTTTTTCGTAGGCAAGAATATCCAGTTGTTCATTTACTAATACTCCAGCTATTTTGGTTCCTCCTAAATCTATTCCTATTGAGTACGCCAAAACTTATCTTCCTTTCTAATATTTTTTTATGAGCTTATTTTTAGTGAAGTAATGAATTGTATTGCACTTCATCATACATAACCGATAGGATTTTATTGATGTATCAGATTGAATATGATGAGTTATTCCTAAAATTAATATAACAATAAGAGCAATAGGTATAATTATAAAGTTACAATTTAAATGATTACGAATTCAAAATACCCTTATGGCTGTTTTTCCTTTATTTAGTTGGAAATACCTTGATAAAATTTGGCAAAAACTCAGTAAAAAAAGAAGATAAGAACCCTATAAACGAGGACTAAACTGAACTATTGCTAACCAAGATCCAAAAAAATGAAAATTAGAAAATATTTAGTGATAATTAGCACTAATATATCATATTATATAAGAAAGTTTTGATATCCAAACCAGACTTTAAAATAAGGTTTTTTCAATTTTGATAATATTTTCTATAAAAACTTTGAAATTGAATTTTTAACAAAGAAAAAAGGATGATTTGAAAATGAGTCGAATTGGTATTTTTGGAAATATTGTTACCCCTCAGCTAGTGGTTGAAAATTCAATGCTCTTAATTAAAGATAAACGAATCGCGGGAATAATACAATCGAATGAACCAGAACTAAAAATTGATATAAGGTATGATTATTCAGGAAAATATCTTTATCCAGGTTTGATTGACCTTCATCTCCATGGTGTTTTAGGTCAGGATACAACTGATGGTGATAAAAATGGTTTACAAAAAATGGCAAAATACCTAACAACCTGTGGAGTAACAGGATTTTTAGCTACAACTGTTTCTGAAAGTTATTTACGACTTAGAAAAGCCATTGAAACAGTATCTAAATTGGACAAAATTCATAATTCTTGTTCAAAAATTTTAGGCATCCATTTAGAGGGACCTTATTTATCTGAAGGACGAAAAGGTGCACATAATGCAAAAAACCTAAGAGTGCCAGATCTTTCAGAGATGAAAGAATTTTTGGAAATAGATCCCGGCTTGATTAAAAGAATTACTTTAGCACCCGAACTTCCGGGGAGTTTAGAGCTTATAGAATATTTAAGTAAACAAGGTGTTTGCGTATCTTTAGGCCACAGTCAAGCCGATCAGGAGACCTGTTATTTGGCTTACCGCAAAGGAGCACATTTAGTAACTCACTTATTTAACGGTATGGATCCACTGAATCACCGGAAGCCAAATTTACTTTCTTTTGCCCTTGGTTTTGATGAGATAACTGTTGAACTCATAGCAGATATGATTCATATTCATCCGGATATTATTAAAATTGCCTTAAAGTGTAAAGATGAAGATCACTTTATTGCAGTAAGTGATGCTGTTAGGCCAACTGGTTTTAAGGATGGTGAATATGAGTTTGGAGGGGAATTGATGGTTGTTGAGAAAGGAATTGCCCGAATGAAATCAACGATGAGTTTGGCGGGAAGCACCTCTCCCCTCAACCGGTGCCTTGCCAATTTACGAGCTCATTTTCAAATATCACATCCACGATTAGCAAAAATTGGAAGCCTTATCCCCGCTCAGCTTATAAAGATGGAACATCAAATTGGTAGTCTTGAAATCAATAAAAATGCCGATATTGCTATATTCGATGACCAATTTAACTGCCATGCTACCTTTATTAATGGTGAGCAGGTTTTTTAATTAAATAAGTGCCCGGCGCATAATATTAATGGACATATCCTCTTTTTTGGCATTCATTAAGAAATTCATGATATTTTTCTTGATATTTAAGGGATATTGTTTTTTGGGGCTCGTAGACCTCGTTAATTTTCACCATTTTTTGACTGGCAAGCGATAGGCTTCCATGCAAATAAGAAGCAGCGATAATACAAGCACCCATAGCGGATTCAGTTGTTTTCGGGAGAAATATTGGTTTTGATAGGATGTTGGACCGTATTTGACACCAAATAGGGCTATTTGAACCGCTTCCTGAAGAAAAAACTCTTTGGATTGGGGAAGACCCTAATTTTTCCAATATATAATAACTATATTTTTCAATATATCCTACTCCTTCAAGACAAGCAGTGTAAAACTCGAGTCGACTTGATTCTTTCCGAGATTGGAAAAACTCAGCTTCAGGTGAAGCAAAAGGAAGACGTTCCCCCTTTCTGGTTAAAGGATACAAAATTAGTGATGTAGGAATGGACATTTCCACTACCCTACTATCCCATTCTTTTAAATTTTCATTTGTAAAAAATTTTTGTAAACATTCACCACCAGTATTGCTGGCACCACCGGGTAACCAATAGCCGGCAGGATGAAGATGACAATAAATTCTTCCTTTGATATCTTTGATCAATTTCTCAGAAATTCCACGAATAACTAAAGTAGTTCCAACAGTACTCGAGATATCACCTGGTATCCTTGCACCAGATGCAAAAAAAGAAGCTGTTCCATCTGTAGCTCCAGCTATTATTTTCAAAGAAGGTTTAAATTGAAATTGCTTGGCGATTGAAGCCTTTATGATACCTGATTCTTCTCCGGTTTTTACAACCGGAGGAAGCTTTTGAATATCGATTTCTAATTGATCCCGAATAAAGTTTGGCCATTTCATTTCCAAAAGGTCAAAACCCATTTTAAGTGAATTGGATATATCAGACTGAAAAAGACCACCGGTTAGTTTCATTAGTAAAAAATCACCGGCATGTAAAAATATTTTAGTTTTATCATATATTTCAGGAAGATGATTTTTAAGCCAAACTACCTTACATAGAGCAAAAGAAGGATCAAATTGATAACCAATTTTTTGGGTAAAATCCTTAGCTACCCTGTTGATGTATAAGGATTCCTCTTTTGCCCGACTGTCATTATACATAATAGCAGGAAGAAGAGGCTGACCATTTTCACCAATAGGTATGATAGTTCCAGATGTAGAATCTATGGAAAAACAATGAATATCATATGAAGAATATCGGTTATTTTTTAAATCACGCAAAGTTTTTTGAATGCAAATTTGGGTTTTATCCCACCATTCATTGGGATCTTGTTCAAATCGATCTCCAAATTTATTTGAAGAAAGAATATTTTCTTGACCATCAGCAACAATAT
Source organism: Atribacter sp. (assembly GCF_035418125.1). Lineage (NCBI taxonomy): Bacteria > Pseudomonadati > Atribacterota > Atribacteria > Atribacterales > Atribacteraceae > Atribacter > Atribacter sp. The sequence goes on from NZ_DAOLQM010000032.1 coordinate 12,870, forward strand.
TACCCTCAAGGTCTGAAACCAAACATCGTATGCCCTGAGTTCCACAGTCGATACCCATGACTAAAGCATTATCTTTACTCATTTTTAAGGCCACCTTTTATAAAGAGTTATTCATCAACATCAAGACCCGTAAACTTTTTCACTATCCAAGCAAGAAACCAATACCACATTTTATCTTTTCTCAAATTTTATTAAGGTAGAATACCTTCTTTGAAACTAGGTCACTTTGATAGATAATCATATTCTATCCTGAAAATCTATATGCTGGCATGATAAATCAAGCCCTACAAAAGAATTAAAATATGGAGGGGCACAATAAATTGTACCCGACTAATGTAGCGACATGCCATGGCATGTCGAATCTTGGATTTTCATCCTCATCTGGTGCTGTAAAGCAACATGAGAGTCTATCCTGAAAATACAATTTCAAACAAATTCCCGTTATATTGGTTTCTCACTTTGGCTAAAGAGAGATATTTTTGGATTCGATTCTTTTCCAAAAACTCAAATCCCCCTAACCCCCTTTTCTAAAGGGGGAAATTCATTTCTGAATAGTTATTTTCATCCTCATCTGGTGCCATGAAAGTGGTATGAACATCTATCAATATATTA
>NZ_DAOLQM010000033.1:0-13454 GCF_035418125.1 Atribacter sp.
GAAAAGATTCGATTACAGAAGTTATCTGAGTGGTGATCCGGAGAGGGGGCTAATTTTTTTTATTTATTCCATTTTAGAATACATTTTTCCCTTTTCTCTTATCCCCTATCATATTTACAATGCGAATTATTCATATTGATATAATCCTTATTGGATAATATAGGGAAAAAGAATGAAAAGGCGTAGTTTTCCCAATGTATATCTTATGATTCAGGCGATCAAGTTTCTCGGTGAGAATGGTCCCAGTTCAAAAGAAAACCTTTTTGATTTTTTAAGAGACTTCGTGGACAAGGAAAAATTGGAAAAAAAGAAAAAACTCGAAGGATCTACAGATGATGTCCTTTTTAATTTAAAAGTTTTACAATTTGTAAAGGAAAAAGATGAGAAGGTTGCACTCACGCCACAGGTCATACATTCTCTTATTCGCCTCTATTCAGGTCAACAGATATACCTCGCTTATACCCGGCATGACATGACGAACGTCTTTGATATGATCCAGACGAATTCCCTTTTCTTTTCACCTGAAATCAGGGATATTGCGGCCTTTATCATTAAGAGAGGGTATGAGGCCGACAAGAATACCATCCGACACTATTTTACTAAAAGGACGGTCTTCAATCACACATTCAATTCATTCACTATTGATACATCTCTTACCCAGTTGGAACGTCTTGAAATAACTCGGAAAAAATCACTCGAAAATGGAAAAACCTCGGGGATAGTATATAAACTTGAAAAATTCCACCCCCTTATTTTTACACAACTGCTTATCGAAGAGTATCTTGCATTAAAAAGTGATGATTTAACGGTCCATAAACCTGCAATCCAGGAACATTTTTCTCTTAAATACAATATAAATTACAAAGAATTTGATGACCAGTTTTTATTCCTGAAAACTACCCTCATTCCCGCATTAGTTATTCCAGGGAGTTATGAAAAATTTTCATTAAACATGGAGGTTGCGAAGGAGTTGAATCTGTATGAATGAAATTACCTTATCAGACATGGGTCTTGACTTTAACCCTTTTGATCTTACTATCGCGGAAGAAGAGAGTATTAAACGCTATACCCTCTATGGTAGGGAAGATCAGATTACCAGAATTGAAAATTTCGTCAATCAGGCTATTAATAAGAAAAAAATGCAGAAGATTATAATTCGTGGTGAGTACGGTACAGGAAAAACTCATCACCTCCTTCGTCTCCGAGGAGAAATAAATAGCGGAAAATATGGCAATCGGGTATTGGCAATCTACATCGGAAATCTTGGTGTCAGCATAAGGCGATTCTATGAAGTATTCATTGAACAGTTGAAAGAGGGGATTCCTGAACTGAATGAGTTTATCATTTCATTACCTGAAGTAGAACCTCAAGAAAGTGTGGATCCTGGATATAAGAGGGAAAAACTTCGTGATAATATAATCAAAAATCTTTCAAGTCTGATAATTAAATTGCAATATCTCAACTATGAAGGAATTTTTCTTCTTGTGGATGAGGCAGAAGATATCGTTCAATCAAGGGATAAAGATGAGATCCAGTATTTTATCCAGTCCCTTGTCCATATAGTGAATAACCTCGTGTCTTATCCTCTTCACATAATATTGGGGTTCTCACGGGAAGCATTATCTAAAATCAGTAATTTGGACATGAATGAACCCACAGAGAGTAAAATAGGAGATGCCTTCTTCCAGCGGTTTCAACAACATGAGGATATTGTTCTTGGATATCTCTCTGAATCCGATACAAAGGCCATGATTCTCGACAGGTTGAACAGTGCCCGTACTGTTCGTTCCGATTCTTTTTATCCCATACATGAAGGGGTAATCAGCGTCGTGAATACAATCACAGGAGGTCATCCAAGGGAAATCCTTTCCATTATGAATAAGGGGATCGAGAATGCTCTCATGCGAGGAGTCAAAGAAGTTGATGGGGAATGCATTCTCCAGGTACTTGCGACACACGTTCAATATTTCAATAAGGAGGTTGTTCTTGATTTTCACAGTCTCGATAGGATTTCTGCGAAACTTGGTGAAATAGATGATCAATTAAAGAGTGATTTTGAACGATTACGCGGGAAATTAATTGGGGAGAATGGTATTGTTTCAGCTTCAGATTTCTCAAAGAAAAAATTTGCTGAAGATCTCACGCAGCCTTTGGACGGAATTCGCATATTGGAAAGGCAGACAAACGATGTGGGGAAGACCTTTTATGTCGTGCATAACGATCTGAAGGCCGAGGTCTTCAAAGGAAAAAGGTACTCTTCAAAGATTGAACAACTGCTTGATAGTGAAATTATCAAGATTATTCAGAGTCCCGAGAAGTACCAAAAACAACTTGTATCGGGATTCTGGCGATTGATTCAGGAAGAATGCAAGGGAGAATTCAAACAAAAAGTGGAGATTGAAAATAGTCCAATACAAAAAGAAATCATTGTTGGAAAAGTGAGAATGCCGGCATCATCCTCAAACGTCAGTGTCGCATTTACAGTATTTAAAGGTCATGAATTTCCCACCGATCTATTTAAAAAATGCATTTCTCTGATGGAAACGAAAATTGCCCATTTCGTATGCATAATTTATGATGGTCCAAGATTTAGTGCGGATCCCCATTACAACCGTCTTAAAAACGAGCTCCGAGAGAAGAACAAGAGGAGTTTTTGCGAGAACATCGTTGTTATCAAGACCAGTGATGTATCGAGCGATTCCAATCAAGTCATGGGAACACTCATGCTTCTTGGAAATCGGGAGGTTAAAATTGATGAAAAAATTGATACCTCCGAATTGTTGCAACAGTTAAAAGTTCTGGAAAAAATTGAGACACTGGTCAACAAGAAGGCCCTTATCTATCCTGAAGAAGAACTGGCCAGGAGAATTATCTATCATCTTGCAGCACATTCTCTGGACACATTTTCAATTACGGATTTAAAGAATAAACTAGACTCTCAATATATTAACAGATATTATCTGGAGAATCTTGAATCTCAACGATTTATTCTTAAGGAGGGAAATAGGTGGAGAATTGCTACATTAGATCATGATCCCCCTTGGAAACCACTCTATAATTTCATCAGTAAGCAACGTGATGTCACTGCAGATCAAATCCTGCAGTATCTCAATGAAAAATACGTCCTCCAATGTCCTCCAGGAAATGAAGAACATATGGTACAGTGGTATCTTGAGATTCTGATGGTTCAGAACATGATTATACCTACCCGAAAAGATGGGAAGAATCACTATAGTCTTGTGGATTTTTCTGAGAAATTGGAGGTACATCTTAAAAAATGCAATGAAAAATTCAAAGAATTGGAAGAATCGATAAAAGAGGCCGGAAAATTAAGAATTGAGATAGGGGATTTTAAAATAAAATTAGGGGGAATTAAAAATAAAATTGAGAGGCTTCAAGATAAAATTGAGATAGGGAGTAAGGAGTTAACTGAATGCACTGAGTTACTGACTGAGATAAATACCTTCCATAAAGATATTAATAAATCTATCAATCAGAAAATAGATGAATATAAATCTCTCGTTCATAAAATAGAGGGGTTACAAAAAATTTTCTTAGAAGAAATAAAGAATGCCTTCTCTGAAGGTTTTATTTCAGAAATCGAGCATGAAGAATGGAGATCTGAAATAATAAAGCAATTTGACCAACTAAATACACATTTTCTAAAACCGGATTATTCCACTCTGGATATTGATGCATCTAATCTTGAAAAACAAATCAATCAATATCGAACAAATGTCAAGGAGAGAAAGGAGAGTAAGGTACCCTGTACACAATTAGCAACAAGATACACAGATCTTGCCAAACAATGTCTCAAAAAATTAGAAGATCTTGCTAGGTTAGGATACGAGGGGAAAGTCCAGGATGGAAAGACAGTCAAAGATTTAATGGATTCTCTTCATGCTTCTTTCCAGAGTGATTATACGAACTTGTATAATTCCGGGAAATTTGATTCCGCTAGGAAATGTATATCCAATATTTATTCCAAAACACAGGATATCTATAGTCAACTCAACCAGGCATACAATACCTACAAGGGATATGAGCAACGCATCACAGGCCTTGAGGCATGTGTTCACAATGAGGCTGACTTGAAAAAAATACTGGACGAGGCCCGTGAAGAATTGAAAAAGTGGAATTTTGCAATACTTGATATAAAATTAAAAGAATTTGAGGAAACCCGGAAAAAGAAGACTGATCAACCCAAAACCCCTGAAGATCAATTCCTTGAGTCTTTTAAGACACATGATACCCTCACAATGCATGAGGTATTGAAAAACTACTCCGTTGAAGATACGTTTACAATCCTAAAAAATCTCTATCTGGCTGGAAAAATCAAAGATATTAATATTAAATTGAAATGAGGCTGGACCTGGATGAATCTTGAGACCTATAGTGCGATGGTATATAAGTGGCAATCTCTCTCTCCAGAACAGACTGCGACGGTTGAAAAAATAAAAAACAATCTCTTGGAATTCATTGAGAAGAAGAATGAGATTGATATTAATTCTGGAATCTATGATTGTTCGGTTTCCGTTGCGGATTTAATTAACCACGTTTTTGTCACATTTCCCGGGGAACTAAAGGTCTTACGCAATGAATTGACAGGATCTAGCGACGTCTCGTCTTTTCCCCGTGAGGAAGAGTGTGTGATTGTCACCCAGTGTATCCGTGAGATGGTCGAAAGCGGAGTTATCTTTTATATTTACGACAAGCAACGGGTTCGCAGTCGGATTGCCGAATTGGTACGTTACCTCTCTTATCTTAAGCAGAGAATGGACGAGGACTATAATCAAAGTCCAGGTTTGATTCAAATGGTTAAATTGCATATCAAACCTCGAATGCGACCGGAACGTACCGTTCCCCTTCCCAAGGTTATCCACAATATCTTTGAAACCAAGAATTATATAACCCTGAATGACTCAATTCGTGTTCTCCTGAAGGAACCAAATCAGTATGAGTCTGCCTTCAAAGATCTCAAGGATATGATATGTACATATTTTAAAAGGAACTCCAAAGATATTTTTCTCTCCAATTTCCAAGTAGAGGGATTTAGAGAGATATTCAATGCAGCAATTTCTGATAATTTCAAGTCGAATCGACTTTCCTTCATTATTCAATCCGGAACAGGATCCGGAAAGACTGAGACATTTCTCTTTCCAGTTCTCCTCTACTCCCTCCTTATGAATAAAAAAAAAGGGACTAAGGCCCTGTTGATATATCCCCGTATTGATCTTTGTAATGATCAGCTCCAACGCCTTGTACGATACGTCCTTATTCTGAATACACAGGAAAAGTCTGGTTTCCATAAACTCAAAATAGGAATCCAACATGGCAAAACAGATACGATCTCCTTCAATTGCCCGTACCCCGAATGTGAAGGAAAGGTTGCCCAGATGGGTTCACATGGGATATATGTCTGTGATCATAATGATACCCATATTATCGATTTTATCGTGAACAAACTCTCCACCGCAGATATCATCATTACCACTCCCGACTCGCTTCACCGGCGCTTAATGGACCGGGAGGGAAAGAAAAACATCTGGGATGGAAAAGCGACCCTGCCTAAGTTTGTCGTCTTTGACGAGGCCCACCTTTATACTAACCAGATGGGCATGCATGTCGCAAATATTGTAAAAAGACTCCGTCGCAGAATTCAGAAAGGTAAGGTTGAACCCGTGTTCATTGCCTCAAGCGCTACTATCGGAGCACCGGCACTTTTTGCAAAAAATCTCTTCTCAACGGAAGATGCCATCGTGATAAAACCCGAGGAACGCGATCTTGTGCAGACAGGTCGTGAATATGTGATTTTCCTGAAAACGACGAATCCAAGGAAAGTGACAATTAAAAAACCTCTGACCGTGAGAAAAGACGGAGAATCAAGTGAACAGGAAGAAGACAGTACGACAATTGCAACGAATTTATCGGCCATGATCCAGACGGCTTTCTGCTTTTATCATACGATGCTGAAAATGCCGGGAAAAGATCGCATTATTGGTTTTGTCGATTCTATTGATATCATCAAAAGACTCGGTGAAAAATTATGCGACGCTGAGTCTAATAAACAATTATATCGCCTTCGCATTCCTGACCAAAAACTTGACACCGCATTTAATCGCCAATGTCCTCATGTTCCCTGTAACCAACTTCCTCCTAATCGATATATCAACCCGTGCAAGGTCTATTCCGACGGGGAATGTTGGTGGGTGATGAAACCTGAAGATTGTGACCCCTCTCGCATACATATCCATAAATCTGGGACTACGCAGGATTGCCGGGGAAGCAACGTGGAGACTGATGATTGGAATATGATGATTACCACGTCTGCGCTCGAGGTAGGTTTTGATCACAGTGCCATCATCGGGACATTCCAATACATGGCTCCTATGAATATCCCCGGTTTTGTGCAGAGACTTGGTCGGGGGGGGCGATCCCCATTGGATATGCCGATTGCAGTTGTGGTGCTCGGTTCCCGACCTCTCGACTCTTTTTATTTTCATCATAATTCACTCTTGACCAATCCAGATCCCTCGAAACTGGAAATTTCTCTCGATCCGGATAATGCCTATGTGAAGACGATGCATATCACATCCTTTATTTATGACTATATCAGCACCATTGGACCTTCTGAGTATGTAGAGAGGAATTATTACCAGATGGATATCGAAGAGACAAGACGAATCATCATTCAAAATAGCCAGCATCTCATTGAAGAGATTACACAGACATTCCAGATTTCTGATTCAGATGCTTCAAAAATTCTTAAACAAATATATGAATATTTAGGGACCTGGCTGGAAAAGGTCGATTCAGAACCTGATAACGTGCCCTTAATCGAGAAAATTCGATTTATCCGGAATGACCGGTCGATCGAAGAGATAAAAACAGATATCCTCCAGACCATCGTTCTCCTCGGAGGGAAATTATGAATAGGGAGACCCAGATCGCCCGGTTAAAGGCAGCGTACAAGTATTGGAGTCAGTATTCTGATCAGAACGCAATGATGGCACATTTACATCCTCCGGATCTTTGTGCATTGGATCCATTTGTGATAAAACCATATCTCATCCCTGCAGGATTTATTCCGGAATATGTAGGGGGTTCGATGACCGTCATACAGAGAAGCAAAGGGTCACTAAAAACAGTCGATCAGGAATCGAAAGAGTTTATCATGCACAATTTTCTCCCCGGAGGCTTCAAGAAGCGGTGGGAATTCAAACACTGGAGGACAGACTGGAGACCAAGTCAGCATCTTCTCCGGGCAGCTGATATTACAAGAACGTTTGATTATGGTAAAACTGTCCCCCTTGAAGAGATCTATTCAAGACCTTTTTTCTCTCCTCTTTCCTTTCCCACCTCAAATACATGGGTTTATTTTCCAGAGACGGTGTATGTCGATGAGCTCCCGCATGCCAAAAAATTCTACTGGAATGACTCGTCTTATCTATTAACTCTAACCCGTGAACCTGGCACTACTCATGAGATTATGCGGGATCCCCTCTCCACTCCACTCTTTGAGAATCTTATTCTCAGTGCACAAGTGCAAAATAATGCATGTCTAGATATATTTCAGCAATCTTTCCTTCGTGATCTTTGTTTTATAGATGATTTTAAAGTAGCCCGATGCTACTATGCCAATTGCCTTGAGATTTTCCCTAAAGGGCAACCTCTCACCCGAATCATCCGGTTTTTCAATGACCGGGACAACGTCCATGCCATCATTGCGACGGAGCATATATCCCAGGCTGTGGATTTCATCATTGATTTGAATAAGATCCGCGTGGCTGCGATGGAGGTTCTTAAAAGAGATGATAGACTCTGTAATGATCTGCGCTTGCAGTGCATCAGGGTACTAATGTACCGGAAATTGTTTTACGAGCAACAGTTACTTGAATCCTCCTATGATGTTGAATGGGTTTGTGGAATTCTCAACGCTCTTGATTACTGGATGAGAATAGAAGACCCCGGTTCAGATATCCGCCGCTTTTTCAGGCTTGGAAGCCAGGATCAACAACGAATTCTCAACCAAACAATTCCATTGGAATCAGAGATCCGGCTTCGTTTAGCTGGATATACTACTGCTCATGTGGAACAGTTTAGAGAGCTGATATCATCCCCCCATAGTGTTCTCCCTTCATTGATTCTTTTAGCGTATGATGAGCAGGAATTTGGTAAATTTGTAGACGATGTCATCTGCTCTACTATTGAAAAAACTATCCAGGCCTGGGCCCAGTGTGTCTTTAACGAAGTGGCCGAGGGATTGGTCTTCCTCCATTCTCTATCAGACGATGGAAAAACTCTCCACGTGTATGCCTATGATACTATACAGGGTGGCACGGGTATTGCTAAAGAATTCTTTAGGAAAATGAATGAAAAGTTCAAAGAAGGAATGCAATTCGAGGATGGACTAGCGGAGGCTCTCCAATGTGAAGTAGATATCTCGGATGCAGTGATTCACATTATCTTTTCTTCATATGATACGCACTTCCTTGCGGGAGTCTTTTTAACAGATGATCGCACGAGGGACCAGGTTATTCGAAATGCCCTCAATAAAGTAGAAAAAACACATGAAATAAAATTAACAGAGAAAGTCAGAGAAGACATTATCACTTTCACCAAACACAATTGTGCACGGTTATCCTCATCGGATGACCTTATCGTACTCTACCATGAACTGACCAGAAGTTATGCTGAACTGCAGCAGATACTGCACAGGACCCCCACAATCATTGATCTTCTCCTCTTCCAGGAAGCTCACCGATTCTCCGATCCTCGGGCTATCGGGGCATTTGAATATTTTAAGACAATGAAAAAAGGGGATTTATCAGAGATTTATTTGAGGATATCAGAGGTTCTGCCAGTCTGTATCAATGCGTGTCCTGAATGCCTCGATATCGAGAATCATTATAATGGAACATTGTTCCAGTCGAACCTCCTCGAAAAACGACTGTTCTATAAGATTATAAAATCCTGGAGAGGATGACATGACAGGCTCCTTTGTCAGCATGAAGGATCTCTCGGAGCGCCCCTCCACATACTCAAACTTATGGATACAAAGCGTTGCTCGACTGAAATCAAATCCCTATTATTCGTGTATTCATGGGGGTCCCAAGTACATTATCCGTCTTGATTCTCCGACTGACGTGGAAATCAGGCTGGCTATTTGGGAAAAAACACCAGACTGGTTGCCATTCCGGTCTTCTTCGCCTGAATTATGGGCTATCCTGAAAGGTATTGATAATGAGCACAAAGAAATGCAGCGGTTGTTCCATCAGGGTGCAGAAGTTTTTTTCCAGGGGTATGCAAAATATTCCCAGGAGATTCTTTGGATAAATATCAAAGATATTCTCATTGCCGAGCCTACTATTCCAATCGGGCCTCGCGAAGTGATAGGGGTATTACAATGCGAAAGGATTTATTATTTGAACTATGTCAAGAATATAACTCAAAAGATTCTCAAAATTCCTAATAAAAAAATCAGCAAGGGAAACCTGGTCCATTATATAACCCAGCACATCCTCGTGGACAATGAATTAAGAGATTTTTATCAAACCCCAAAATCAGAACAGGATAGGATAATACGGGCGCGTATCAGGAAGGAGATGGAAACGACCTTCAGGATAGATGCTGCGCTCCACCACCTTGCACAGACCCCTCTTGAAGATGTACAGGAAGAAACCTATAACCAATTAAAAAAACTTTTTGATGATCCAGAGGTTCTCTCCTTTTTTGAGGGGAAAAAAATTGAGGCCGAGCAACAGCTGAACCAGATTTATGGCTTCAACGGGATCGTAGATTTCATTCTTGATGGTAAGATTCCTGTTGAAATGAAAACCTCCTGGAACGTAAACAAAGACCATATCCTCCAATTGAAAATATATTTACTGGCCAGTTTTCTCGAGTCAGGACAGCGGACGGGTTATCTCTTCTACTCACAAAAAGCAGCACCTGATGGTGAAAGTCAAAGACGTCATATCCACGAGATCACACTCTCAGATGAGGACATCACGCAAATTCTCTATGCAAGGCACAAGGCTCTCCTCTTAAGAAAGAATCTCTCTCTCCCAACGACGCTTGGCCGGAACTGCACAAAATGCAGATTCGCCATTGAATCCGGACATTTCCTTCGAAATCTCTATCCCCCCTGCCAGTTTTATTGCCAGGTGGAACGGTACTGGGATTGTGCTGAAATAGGGGAGAACGGGAAAATAACTTCAAAATGTCAATTGTTTGACAAATGTCCCGTAAAATTCTCCTATTTTGATACCGCAATTCTTGACCGTTATAGTAAAATGAGGAAAGCAATTATGGCAGAAGGTCAGGAACTAGAATTTCTCTCCCAGCAAATCCAGACCTTGCCAAACGAGGTACTTATTATATGTGGTCAACGGGTCGACCACCTCATCCTTGACGAGTTCAAGGGATACATGGGAATTTTTTCCTGTACAAGCGCAATCCCCTCCCTCGATGTTGTACCAGGTGATTCAGTCATTATCTCAACACCCGATCGCAAATTCCAGTACTTGGGGATATTGATGGAATATAACATCAATAAGGTGACAATTTTGTTCAGTGGTAAATTTCACAAGGAGTTCTTTTCTTATGCGGAATATTCCCTTGTTAAAAATTATCACGAAAAAGGTGTGTTCCGATATCTCCTTAAGGCCATTGATTATACTCAAAGAAACCGACGTAAAGAGATTTCAGATAATAATTCGAGGAAGCGGATGCTCGAGAAGCGGAACGTGCATCCATATAACCCGGAAAAAATAGCCCATGATCTGAGAAAGAAAAGGGTGGTTGCACTCCATTCGCCAGGGCAGGTGCCTGATACAAAGAAGTGTGCAGAAGTGGTATGTTCACTTCCCCGACCTTCGACATCGTTGGTTATCCTCAAGAATCCTTTAGAGATCGAGGAATTTCTCTCCTATTACCCAAAAAACCACGAGATCCTCATCTTAAACAGAGTGGAAAATTTCCCCCACGATCCACGACCTTTTGAGATTGGCGAGAATGATCTTCCTGAAGATATCGCTGCGAAATTTGAAAGATCTCCCGTAATCGTCACTGACGTGAATTTTTTAAAGTTCTCACATCTCTTTGAGTTCCTAAAGCATCCCCAAAGGTCGGTCTTTTTTGATTATGTCATTATAACCGGGGCAGAACAGTATTTTGAACCGTTTTTCCTTTACCTGCGGAATTTTGGTTATCATACTCTTATGATTGGAGATGCCTACCGGGTCGCATACCCGGTAAGGAGTCAGGAAGCCCGTCACCTCGGACTTTCCTTTGGGCCTTTTGAACGCTTGGTAACGTATGACTCGTACTTTGATTCTTCCGAGTTTTCGGTTTATGGAGAACCATTCAAAACACTTCCGCTCCCGGTGGCCGAGGCACTTGCTCAAAGCGAGATTGATCTCAAAATTCAGTCGTATAATGGATCGGTTACCTTCATCGATGTTGCTGGTATTGAGTCCCAAATAAAGAGCCTTACGTGCTCTTTTTCCCTTAAAATGGGCGATTCTTCTCTTCTCTATGCACTCGGGATTGCACCTGAGCAACCTCTCGATTTAAGTTCGATTGAAAGTCTCCTCAATGCCCTCCGTCGCGAATCGATCCACCAGATAAAGGTCTCATCTCTTATCCGGGTGGGGACATTATCATTCACAGTTGTCTCAAAAGAACCCCTCGGTAATACTCCAGATTCTGGAGAGAATGTAAACCTTGTGATACACATGCCTGTGCAGTTCTCTGAGACTCTCCAGGAATTGTTATATTCGAATGAGCAGGAAGTCCAGACCGTGATCAACCTTATAAAGTCCGATACACGGTTCCTAAAAGACACCGCGGTCATCACCCCCTTTATCAGTCAAGCGTCCCGGCTACGGGAAGCCCTCTTTAAGGAAGGTGTGACAGATATTCCCGTTATGGTTCCTCTCCAGGCCAGTGGAACGAATTATCGGACTGTGATTGTTTCACTTGTGAATGCTAACGAAGAGCGGATTTTGCGGTACCCCCTTACCGATTTGAAAACACTCTATACCATTCTCACAAGTGCGACCGAAAACCTCATTCTCGTCGGGAATAAGAATATGCTCGAACAAAGCCGGATATTTGCACGTTTAATCCAATCTTCTCATTTACAGGGACAGATATCACATGGATCGTAGTGATGGGAATGATATTCCACTTGATCATCTCATTGCAGATTTACGAATTATCTGCAATAATAAGATTGTAAGAACTATTTCAGAGTGGGACCCTACAAGTTATCGGATTCTCCAGGAACCCATCGATGAATTGATTATATCTGATTTAATAGGCGGTCCGTGGACCGTTTCAGAATTATCTGAAAAATATGGAATAGAGAGGGACGAGATCGATGATATTTTGCATATTATGAGAAAAAATCAGGATTTACTCGAATTTGGGTATGTTGCCCGGCGGGTTGGGTGGAATTCAAGTCCGGGGCATAATAGGGACGTGCGATATTCATTAATACCAATCCCGTTTGAAGCAAGAATATATGACCTTTTTTTGGGCAACAGTCTCCTTGATTGGCATTCAGACATCCTTTCAGAAACCAATGTAGTCCCTGTTGATAGGGGAGAATTCACCGCCATCCTTCAAAAATTATGCGAAATATGGCAAATGCCTCTCACGAAGGTTATGGAGTCTCTCGAAGAAAAAGACTCTCACTCTGTTCAAAGTATATATGGTCCTATACCATTCTCTACAGATCCTCAAAATTATGAAAATATACGGGATACTCTTTCTGAAGACCCAAATTTATTGAGATTTAGTTTTACCAACTTGAATTTCCAAAATTTTATCAATGATGTGAAAACTTTGAACCGTAGAAAAATCATGTCTTTATCTGTTTTTGATATCCAGAGATATGTGATCATGTTACATGATGCTATTGTATATTGTTCGCATTTCGGGCAAACAGATTTTTTAAAAAAACTATTAACACAGAAGAGAAGATTATTTACTCTTTTATTCCCAAAACCGACACAGCAACGCTAATTATCCGGGAGCTTACCCGTTATGCATGACGCGACTCTATCCACATAATACAAGGATGCGATCATCAAAATTCTCCGGGTCATGAGGGTTCTTCCAGCACTCCCCTTTTTTTGAGGCAGAGGGGGAAATCATCCACATATCCACCATGGTATTTCCCAACCGTTCCTTAGCGAAAAATCAGGAAACTCAATCCTATTGTTTCACAGATTTATCAAAAAACCCCTCTTTCCCGCCCTTCATGAAATGGGAAAAATGCTCCTCCCAGTGATGGTAATTGTTTTTCCAGAAATGAAGAAACACGATCATGCACCAGCAAGAATACCCGCCCGTTCTCCGGTTTCGAAGGATACACCCAAAGGGCAATTCGCAATCCCCGGTTATGCCTGCCCCCTTTATGTGTCCCCGCGTTTCTCCCCCTCCTT